>JAQCLA010000156.1 GCA_027592105.1 Pseudomonadota bacterium
CGCGATATTCGAGCGCAGGCGCATCAACTCGGCCAACATTTCAGCCCGGCGCACGACGGGCAGACCCCGTAGCCGCGCGGCGTCAAGCTCGGGATTACCGGGTTTGATCGCCGATGAGATCACCACCACCTCGGCGCTATCGAGGTTCTCGGCTTTTTGGCCAATGAACACCCGCGCGCCCAAACCTTCGAGCCGCTCGGTGATCTTGGAGACTTTGAGGTCGGAACCCTGGACCTGATAGCCGTGGTTCAAAAGCACCTCGGCGATCCCCGACATGCCGATACCCCCGATGCCCACGAAATGGATCGCACCCAGCTTGGTCGGCAGTTTCGTGATCGCAGGTGTCATGCAGCGCCTTTCTGGGCCAATTCCTCGACCAGTGCCGCAAGCCTTTGGGCCGCATCCGGCAGGCCCTGCGACAAGGCCGCTTGCGCCATCTGATCGGCCTTGGCCGGTTCGGTGAGAATGGTTGCGATCGCCGCGGCAAGCATGTCGGGCGATATTGCTTGCTCGGATATCATCACGGCGCCACCAGCTGCAACCAGCCCGCTGGCATTGGCGCTTTGATGATCTGCGGTGGCTTGCGCATAGGGGATCAGGATCGCGGGTCGCCCGATCACCGTGATATCGGCCACCGAAGAGGCACCCGCCCGGCTGATCACCAGCTGCGCCTCGGACAGGCGGCGGGGGATATCACGGAAAAAGGTCTCGATCTCGGCGCGCAGACCATTGGCGCTATAGCTGTCAATCACGCGTTGCAGATCTTCGGCGCGGGCTTGTTGTGCGATCCTAAGATTCGCGCGCAACCCCTCGGGCAGACGGGCTATGGCCGCGGGCACCATGTCGGACAGGATGCGCGCGCCTTGGCTGCCACCGATCACAAGGAGGCTCATCGGCCAATCACCCGGCGGCATATAGGGGGCGGCTGCGCGCTCGAGCACCGCGGCACGCACGGGATTGCCTGTATGCACCCCCACCAACCCTTCGGGCAACGCGGTGGGCCATGTGCCGCAAGCCACCAGATCCACCCGCCGCGCGAAAAGGCGGTTCACCCGACCCAAGACCCCGTTTTGTTCATGGATCATGCAAGGGGTGCGGGTGACCCATGCCGCAGCCAGCGCGGGGATCGTGGGGTAGCCGCCAAAGCCCACAACGACATCGGGCTTTTCGCGCCACATGCGCAAGCTTGCCGAAACAATGCCGCCCGCGATGCGAAAGGGTGCGACGAGTTTACCCAAGATCCCGCCGCGCGCGAATGTGGCCGAGGCCACTTCGCGCACAGCCACGGCATGGGAAAACCCATCGGTGTAGCGCGCGCCGCGTGCATCGGTGGACAATGTCACCTTCCAACCGCGGCGGATCATCACCTCGGCCAAGGCTTGGGCCGGGAACATATGGCCGCCGGTGCCACCGGCCGCGATGATCAAATGTGCGCTGGTCGGTGTCATCGGCTCACCGCTGGCGTGACAAAAGGTAATCGCCGATCTCGCCCTGTGGCCGCGACCGGGTAAAGGCCAGCAGCATGCCCACCGAAATCCCCATCGCGATCAGCGACGAGCCGCCGTAGCTGACAAAAGGCAGCGTCATGCCCTTGGCGGGCAAAAGCCGCACGGCGACGCCGAGATTGATAAAGGCCTGCAAAGCCAAAAGGCTGACCAGCCCGGTGCCTGCTAGCCGGATAAAGGTGTCGCGCTCGCGCATGAGCCGGAAATAGGATCGAAGCGCGATGGTCACAAACAGCGCGATGATCAGATAGACCATGACCACGCCATATTCTTCGGCGGCGACCGCGATGATGAAATCGGTATGCGCATCGGGCAGCGTCCAGCGGACCGTTCCCTCGCCCAGACCTGCGCCGAACAAACCGCCATTGCGGATCGCATCGGTCGCATAGCCGATCTGGGTGGTTGGGTCGATCTCGGTCGAGAGGAACCCGTCGATCCGGCGGGCCACATGCTCGGAATTGGCATAGGCAAAGACACCGCCCGCCGCCACCATCGCCATGACACTGAACAAGATCACCATCGGCGCGCCCGAGACGAAATAGATCACCGACCATGCAAAGACGACCAACGCGCCTTGGCCGAAATCAGGCTGCATGACCAAGAAACCCACGATCACGACCATGGAAAACAGCGAGACGGTCTTGCCCGGCGGGCCACCGATCTCTTGGCTGGCGGCGATCATCCATGCGGTGAAGATCACGAAGACGGGCTTGAGAAACTCGGCCGGCTGCACCGAGGCAAAGCCAAGCGAGAACCAGCGCACCGCCCCTTGGCCGAAATCCGTGCCAAAAGCGGGCAGCATGGCCAGCGCGAAGACCGCGCCGAAAAAGCCGATCACGCCAAGCCGACGGATCATCAGCGGGTTCAGCATGGACACCACCAGCATCACCACCAGCGCCAATCCACCAAATGCCGCCTGCCGCGTGACATAGTAGAAAGGATCAAGCCCGTTGCGCTCGGCCAAGGGGGTCGAGGCCGCAAAGCCCAGCAAGATGCCGATCGCGAAAAGCGAAAAGATACAAAAGATCGTGACCCGGTCGACTGTCCGCCACCAGCGTGGAAGAACAGCTTCGCCAGATTGCACGATCACCGTGCCATGCGCGATTTCCGTCATGGGGACTGCCCGCCCGTTTTGTTCTTGTCTGCCTCAGGATCGCCCGTTTTCCGGGTCTGGTGGCAACACTACCCCGAAATACCCTCGGGGGCTAGTACTAGCTTGGCTCTTGTCTGCGATATTCCCATCAAGATTATGGCTGCAGCTTCCCCACCTGCTCCATGAAATCGCGCCCGCGATGCTCGAAGCTGTCGTAGTGGTCGAAACTCGCCGCCGCAGGGGCCAAGAGCACGGTGTCGCCCGGCTCGGCCTCGGCCGCCGCACGGGCCACGGCGGTGGTCATGTCGCCGCAGATCTCATGCGGGATATCGCCCAAGTGAAGGGCGAACGCCGCGGCCTCGCGCCCGATGATATAGGCCTTGATGACGTCGCCCGTCGCAGGGGCCAGCGCCGCCATCCCCCCCTCTTTCTCCAGCCCGCCACAGATCCAGCGGATGCGCGAAAAAGCGGCCAGCGCCTTGACGGCAGCGTCCACATTGGTGGCCTTGCTGTCGTTGACGAAGGACACACCACCGATTTCGGCCACCCGCTGGCTCCGATGGGGCAACCCTTCGAAGCTGTGAAAGGCGGCCTCGATCTCTTTCGGCGACAGCCCCAGCGCGCGGCAGGCGCCATAGGCGCAGGCGGCATTTTGGTGGTTATGCGCGCCGGGCAGGCCGGGGACCGCGCGCAGGTCGATGGAGGCAACCTGCCGCCCCTTGCGCATCTCCGACAACCAGCCCTTGCGCGCCACCAGATCCCATCCCGGCCCCGAAAGTTTAGCCTGCGAGACGCGGATCACGCGCGCATCGCCCGGCCCTTCGGCCAGTTGGTTGGCGATATATTGCCCCTCGATCTCATCGACGCCGATCACGGCGCGATCCGGCCCACCTTCGGAAAAAAGCCGCCGCTTGGCCGCGAAATAGCCGCCCATGCCGCCGTGGCGGTCCAGATGATCGGGTGAAAGATTGATGAACACCGCCACATCGGGCGTCAGCGCGCGGGCAAGCTCGATCTGATAGGAACTCAGCTCCAGCACCACCACGCCACCATCTTCGGGCGGATCGATATCCAGCACACCGCGCCCGATATTGCCGGCCAATTGCACGGGCCGCCCCGCGACCCTGAGGATATGTGCGATGAGCGCCGAGGTGGTGGATTTCCCGTTCGACCCGGTGATCGCCACGACCTTGGGCGGCTCCTCCATATCATCCCAAGCACCCATGCCGAGCGAGCGGAAAAACAGCCCCACATCATTATCGACCGGCACACCCGCCATGCGGGCGGCGGCAATCGCGCGGTGCGGGGCGGGGTAGAGATGCGGGATACCCGGCGAGGTGATCAGTGCGGCCACACCAACAAAGGCGTCAGGGGCCATCGGATCCCAGATGGTGAAGCCCTCGGCCTCGGCTGCCGCACGGGCGGGCGCGCCATCATCCCACACCAACGCCTCGGCCCCGCCTGCGCGCAAGGCCCGCGCCGTGGCCAGACCCGACCGGCCAAGCCCAAGCACCCCGACCCGCTGCCCCTCGACGCCTTGAACCGGTATCATCGCTTGCCCCCCAAGCGCTGCATCAGCGCAGTTTCAACGTCGCCAGACCGATCAGCGCCAAGATCAGCGAAATGATCCAGAAACGGATCACCACCTGCGGCTCGGCCCAGCCTTTTTTCTCGAAATGATGATGGATGGGTGCCATCAGGAACACCCGTTTGCCGGTCGCCTTGAAATAAAGCACCTGCACGATCACGCTGACGGCTTCGGCGACAAACAGCCCGCCCACGATGGCCAGCACGATCTCATGCTTGGTGGCGACCGCGATGGCCCCCAGCGCGCCGCCCAGCGCAAGCGATCCGGTATCGCCCATGAACACGGCGGCCGGCGGCGCATTATACCACAAAAAGCCCAAGCCGCCGCCGATCAGCCCGGCGGTGAAGATCAGCAACTCACCCGTGCCGGGCACATAATGCACATCGAGGTATTCGGTGAAATCCACCCGCCCCACGGCATAGGCGATGACGCCAAGCGTGCCTGCCGCGATCATGACGGGCATGATCGCCAGTCCATCCAGACCATCGGTCAGGTTCACCGCATTGGCCGACCCCACGATCACCAGCATGGCAAAGGGCAAAAACAGCCAGCCCATGTTGATCAACACATCCTTGAAGACCGGCACGGCAAGTTGGGCAGAAAGCTCAGCGGGGTGGATAAAGACACAAGCCGCCGCCGCGATGGCCGCGATCACAAAGCCGATCAACAGGCGCACGCGCCCCGATAGACCGGCGCTGGAACTGCGGCTGACCTTGGCCCAGTCATCGGCAAAGCCGATCAGGCCAAAGGCGACCGTGGTCAAAAGCACGATCCAGACATAGGGGTTATCCAGCCGCGCCCACATCAGCGTGGACAGCGTCAGCGCGGCCAAGATCAACAACCCCCCCATCGTGGGTGTTCCCGCCTTGGACATGTGGTGGGCCGGACCATCGGCGCGGATCGGCTGACCGCCGGAATATTTCCGCCTGAGCGCGTTGATCAAGGGCTGGCCAAAGACAAAGCCAAAGACCAGCGCCGTGAAAAAGGCCCCACCTGCGCGAAAGGTGATGTAGCGAAACAGGTTGAAGACATCCCCGCCATCGGAGAACGCGGTCAGCCAATACAACATCTAGCGGTGTCCCTGTTTGTTGCCTACTGCCGCTTGCCCGAGTTTGCGCAGCGCGTCAACTACGCGAGAGACCTTGATCCCCTTTGAACCCTTGAGCAGAACGATATCCCCCGCCTTCAGCCCTTGGGGCAGATGCGCGGCCATATCCTCGGCGCTGTCGCTGTGATGGCCACGGATCGCACCGGGCAAGGCCGCATGAAGATGCGCCATCAAGGGCCCGACCGTGTGGACCAGAGCGATGCGCGCCATAGCGGGATGATCGGCGATGGCGGCATGCAGCGCCGGCCCGGTCGGCCCAAGCTCCAGCATATCGCCCAGCACTGCGATCCGCCGCCCGCGCTCCTCGGGCGCGGCTGCGGCCAACATCTCGAGCGCGGCGGCAATAGAGGCGGGGTTGGCGTTGAATGCGTCATCGATCATCTCGACGACCAAATCCTCGCGCCCGCCCAGCGTCAGGCGCTCGCGCGTGCCGCGCCCCTGATAGGGGGTCCAGCCTGCCAAGGTGATCGCGGCTTGGGTCGCATCGGCACCGGCCAATTCCGCCGCCGCAAGCGCGATCAGCGCGTTCATCGCGTAATGCCGCCCCGGCGCGCCGATCTTGAACACCCGCGCGGTGCCAAGGATATCGGCCTTGA
>JAQCLA010000157.1 GCA_027592105.1 Pseudomonadota bacterium
TCCGAAAATTCGTGCGAATTTTCGCGGATGGGATTTTTCGGACGAAAAATCCGTACTGGCGCCGGTTGGGACAGCCTGTCGCGTCGCCCTGCCCCCCAACGCGCCCTAGTTTTCGCTCATGAACACTCTCATCGAGACAGATATCTTTATCTCAGGCGGCGGCGTGGCGGGGCTGACGGCGGCGGCGGCCTTTGGCATGGCCGGATTTTTGGTCATTTGCGCCGATCCGACACCGCCCATCACCGATGCGGCGACCGAGGGGTCGGACCTGCGGACCACCGCCTTTCTCCAGCCCTCGCGCGATTTTCTGGAGCGGGTGGGGCTTTGGGCGCGGCTGGGCCCCCATGCAACACCGCTGCAAATCATGCGCATCGTCGATGCCGGCGGGCCAGAGGCCGAGGCCCGTGTCGCCCATGATTTCAATGCCGCTGATATCTCGGATCTGCCCTTTGGATGGAACCTGCCCAATTGGCTGCTGCGCCGCGAGATCGTGGCGCATCTGGCGACATTGCCCAATGTCGATTTCCGCCCCGGCGTCGCGACCGCCCAGCTTTTGACACGGGCCGGCGAGGCGCGCGTCACCCTGAGCGATGGCAGCCGGATCGCGGCCAAGCTGGTGATCGGCGCGGATGGGCGCGACAGCCGGGTGCGCGAGGCCGCAGGAATTTCTGCGCGCAAATTGCGCTATGGGCAAAAGGCGTTGGCCTTTGCAGTCAGCCATGCCTTGCCGCATGACAATATCTCGACCGAGATCCATCGCTCGGGCGGACCTTTCACGCTGGTGCCTTTGCCCGATCGCGACGGGCGGCCCTGTTCAGCGGTCGTGTGGATGGAGCGCGGACCCGAGGCGATGCGCCTTGCCGCCCTACCAGCGGCGGCGTTCGCGGCCGCGATGACGGAACGCTCCGCTCATCTGTTCGGCCCGCTCACCCTTGCGTCGCGCCGGACGGTTTGGCCGATCATCAGCCAGATCGCGGACCGGATGGTCGCCGAGCGCGTTGCGCTGGTGGCGGAGGCTGCCCATGTAATGCCCCCGATCGGGGCGCAGGGGCTGAACATGAGCTTGGCCGATCTGCGCGTGCTGTTGGATCTGGCCGAGGCCAACCGCGACGATCCGGGGCAGCCCGATCTGCTGGCGCGCTACCAGCGTGCGCGTCATGCGGAAATCGTGGCGCGGGTGACCGGGGTGGATGCACTCAACCGCGCCTCGATGGCGCAGGCGCAGGGCTTGCGTGATCTGCGGCTCAGGGCGCTCAACGCGATCTATGCGGTGGCACCCGTGCGCCGCGTCATGATGCGCGCGGGGCTGGGTGCCAAGGGGTAAAGGGGCAAAGCCCAAGGCTTTGGCCCGCACGAATTGCAGGGCTGGGGGCTCTGCCCCCAGACCCTCAGAGTATTTTTGAAGCAAAAATGGGCGTTTCCGCTCAGGGAAAGACGCGGTTGATCCCGTCTTGCAGGCGCGCCAGGGCGGCGGGGACGTCATAGAGCTTGTCCAGACCGAACAGCCCGATGCGGAAGGTCATGAAGCTGTCGGGTTCATCCACGCGCAAGGGCACGCCCGCTGCGATTTGAATACCCAACTCCATGAATTTCGCGCCCGATTTGATCGCGGGATCATGGGTGTAGCTGACCACGACACCCGGCGCGCCGAAACCATCGGCCGCGACCGAGCGGATGCCCTTTTCGGCCAGCATGGCGCGCACGCCATTGCCCAATTCCCATTGCGCCGCTTTGAGCCGCTCAAAACCATAGGCACGCGTTTCCAGCATCGTATCGCGGAATACCCGCAGCGCATCCGTGGGCATGGTGGCGTGATAGGCATGCCCACCCGCCTCATAGGCGGCCATGATCCCCGCCCAGCCCTTGAGATCGACGGCGAAGCTGGAGGATTGGGTTTCCTCCATCCTTGCTTTGGCGCGATCCGACATCATCACAAGACCCGCGCAAGGCTGGGCCGACCAGCCCTTTTGCGGGGCAGAGATCAGCACATCGACGCCCGTGGCGGCCATATCGACCCAGATCGTGCCAGACGCGATGCAATCAAGCACCAAAAGCGCATCAACCTCGTGGGCGGCCTCGGCCAGCGCCGCGATATAAGCATCGGGCAAAATGATCCCGGCCGAGGTTTCGACATGGGGCGCGAAAACGATGCCGGGGCGGCGCGCGCGGATCTGCGCCGTGACCTCTTCGATGGGCGGAGGGGCGTAGGGCGATTGCGCGCTGTTGCCCATGGGCCGCGCCTTGATCACCGTCACCTCGCGCGCGATCTTGGCGGCATCGAGGATTTGCGACCAGCGGAATGAGAACCAGCCGTTGCGCACCACCAGCACATCTTGATCGCCCGCGAATTGGCGCGCGACCGCCTCCATCGCGAAGGTGCCGCCGCCGGGGATGACCGCGACATGGGAGGCGCCATAGACCTCTTTGAGCATCGCCGAGATATCGCACATCACGCCTTGGAAGGCGCCCGACATATGGTTGAGCGAGCGGTCGGTGAAGACCACGGAATATTCCAAAAGCCCATCGGGATCGACGGTATCGAGCAAGGCGTTCATTGGCACGGTCTCCTTCTGCCTCTCCGGGGTAGCGCCATGGGCGGGCGCGACCAAGCCCGAAATCGGCGATTGGGCGCGCGGCGCTGCGCGCAGACGGGCCGATTGGGGTGCGATGTTTCCGATATGCGTCAGCCAAGCGGGCCGGGGCGGCGTTCCTCGGACAAAAGCACATTGGCCTCGACCCCGCCGACGCCGGGCAGGGTCATGATCCGGCGGCGCAGCACACGCTCGAAATCGGGCAGGTCGCGGGCCACCACGCGCAGCCGGTAATCATAAAGCCCCAGCACATGTTCGACTGTCTGCACCTCGGGGATGGCGGCGACCGCACGTTCGAAATCATCAAGGCTCACACGGCCCTTGAGGCCCAGCTTCACGCCGAGAAACACGGTCACGCCAAAGCCCAGCGCCTCGAGGTCGAGATCAAGCTTGCGCGCGCCGATCACGCCCGCGTCACTCAGCCGTTTGATGCGCCGCCATGTGGCGGGTTGGCTGAGGCCCAAGCGACGGCCAAGGGTGCTGGCCTTGAGGGTGGCATCGCCCTGTAATGCGCGCAAAATGGCGCGATCCGTGGCATCGAGATCGATCACAGCGGCACCGTTTGCTGGTTCTTGATGGTCGCGACCTGCATCAGCGCCTCGATATCGGCGATATGGGGCAGGCTGAGGATACGCTCGCGGTAGATGCGCTGGTAATGGGTCATGCTGCGCGCGATCACGGCAAGGCGCACATCGACACGGCCCAGAAAGGTCTGGATCTCGGTCACCTCAGGCACATCGCGGGCGGCGGCGAGAAAGACATCGAAGGCGCGCGGATCGGTTTTGTCCAGCGTGATGCGCAAGCTGACCTCGACCGCGTAGCCAAGAGCGACCCAATCGATGGTCACATGCTGGCCGCGCAGCACGCCTTGGGCCTGCAGCCGGTCCAGCCGCTTGTAGCAGGTGGCCAGCGGCACACCGACAGCAAGGGCCAGCTGTGTCATGGGTTGGGCTGGATCGGCCTGTAGGTGGCGCAAAAGGCGGCGGTCTGTGTCATCAAGCATGTGATTTTTATTATTTCTTATTTCTACGCATGAATTTCTACACCATCGACAGGATAATGCAAATTTTCTTGCGGCAGCCGCGGCTTTGGCAGGGCATGTTGCGCCAGAACCGAATCCCGCCATCCGAGGAGAGAGACAGATGCGCGTTTATTATGATCGCGATTGCGATGTGAACCTGATCAAGGACAAGAAAGTCGCCATTCTGGGCTACGGCAGCCAGGGCCATGCCCATGCGCTGAACCTGCGCGACAGCGGCGCCAAGAATGTTGTCGTGGCACTGCGTCCCGGCTCGCCCAGCGCGAAAAAGGCCGAAGGCGAAGGCCTCAAGGTCATGGGCATCGCCGAAGCCGCGGCTTGGTGCGACCTGATCATGTTCACCATGCCCGACGAATTGCAGGCCGAGACCTACAAGAAATACGTCCATGACAACCTGCGCGAAGGGGCGGCCATCGCATTCGCCCACGGCTTGAATGTGCATTTCGGCCTGATCGAGCCCAAGCCCGGCGTCGATGTCATCATGATGGCACCCAAGGGCCCCGGCCACACCGTGCGCGGCGAATACACCAAGGGCGGCGGCGTGCCCTGTCTTGTGGCGGTTCACAATGACGCTTCGGGCCGCGCGCTGGAAATCGGCCTGTCCTATTGCTCGGCCATCGGTGGCGGGCGCTCGGGCATCATCGAGACGAATTTCCGCGAAGAATGCGAAACCGATCTGTTCGGCGAACAGGCCGTGCTCTGCGGTGGTCTGGTCGAATTGATCCGCATGGGCTTCGAGACGCTGGTCGAAGCGGGCTACGAACCCGAGATGGCCTATTTCGAGTGCCTGCACGAGGTAAAGCTGATCGTCGACCTGATCTATGAAGGCGGCATCGCGAACATGAACTACTCGATCTCGAACACCGCCGAATATGGCGAATATGTCTCGGGTCCGCGTATCCTGCCCTATGACGAGACAAAGGCACGGATGAAGGCGGTTCTGACCGACATCCAGACCGGCAAATTCGTGCGTGATTTCATGCAAGAGAACGCCGTGGGCCAGCCGATGTTCAAGGCTACCCGCCGGATCAACGACGAGCATCAGATCGAAGCGACCGGCGAAAAGCTGCGCGCGATGATGCCCTGGATTTCGGCAGGCAAGATGGTCGACCGCGCCAAGAACTAAGCGCGCGAACAGGCAAAGGAAAAGGCCCCGGTGTCATCACCGGGGCCTTTTTTCATGCTGGGGTCAGCAGGGCCGCGCCATCACCAAAACCCAATATGTGCCACTATCGGCAAAGCCGAATTGGGTCACCTGCGGGTTGAGGATATTGGCGCGGTGATCGGGGCTGGCCATCCATTGCGCGATGGTCGCACGTATATCACCCGTGTCATTAGCAACATTCTCCACCGCGGCGCAGGCGGTATAGCCCGCACGCCGCAGCCGGTCGTTCAAAGCCGCGCCATCGCTGCCTTGATGGGTCAGCGCGTTCATGCGGCTTAGATCATCGGCATGGGACTGCGCGGCGGCCTGGAGCGCAGGCGAATGGCTGAGGGGGCGAATGATGCCACCCTGCCCGCGCTGCACGGAAAGCTGCGTGCCAGCCGATGCGATATCGAAACTACCGCCCGCTGAAACACGCTCTGTTCCCGGGGCGGGCGAACAGGCAGCCAAAACTGCGATGGTCAGAATACCAAGGATGCGGATCGTCATGATGTGCCTTTTTGGGCTGCTCGGTGTTGTTTTCACCAAAATGCGCTTGTCATGCGCGATGCGCAAGGGCGCTGCAGAGCAGGGCTTGCCACGCCGGGACATCGGATGTGGATGATTTTGGGGATAGATCGCATTTTGGCAATCTTTCGAAACCAATGACTACAAATTCGGCATCTTGCGTTCGAAAACACAAACACCTGCCATGATTAACGGTCGGCAATCCTTTGCCGAGTTCCACCAAATTCGCGGCAGCTCAGGGAATATCGCGCAAGATCGCCAAGGCGGCGGCATGGATCGCGGGGTTGGCAGCGGCCAAGGCGCGGCCGCCGTGATGCACCGGCCCACCCTGCCAATCGGTCACGATGCCACCGGCCGCCGTGATCACCGCGATTGGCGCGGCGATATCATAGCTGGCCAAGCCCGCCTCGATCACCAGATCGACCTGCCCCGCGGCGATCAGCGCATAGGCGTAGCAATCCAAACCATAGCGGGTCAGCTTGACGCGGTCGCGCACAGCCTCGAAGCCTGCACGTTCGGCGGCGCTGCCGATCTCGGGGAATGTCGTAAACAGCGTCGCCTCGGCC
>JAQCLA010000158.1 GCA_027592105.1 Pseudomonadota bacterium
GGTGTCTTCCTCGATCTCGTCAAATTGTGTTTCGTCGATAATTCCGGCCGCTTTGCGCGCCCGGAGCATGTCGCGGATCAGCTCGTCAGTCAGGATCAGCTTGGCATCTGACAACCAGTCGAAATGCAGGCCGACCGTGATGGTTTCGCCGCCTTCCTCGATATTCACCAGAACCTCGTCACCCTCGACACCGGCCAACAGGCCGCGAAAGCGCCGCCGCCCATCGATCATCTCGGTGGTCTCGACGCGCGCCTCATAGCCTTCCCAGTTCTCGAAATCCTTGAGCCGGGTCAGCGGCCGGTCGATGCCGGGGCTGGAGACTTCCAGCGCATAGGGATCTTCGAGCGGGTCTTCGACATCCAGCACAGCGCTGACAGCCGTCGAGACACGGGCACATTCATCCACTTCGATGCCGCCATTGGGGCGTTCGACCATGATCTGCAAGGTATTGCTTTTGCCGCCCATCAGGCGAATGCGAACGACTTCGAACCCCATATCTTCGATGACAGGGGTCAAGATCTCGGCCATGCGCCGGTCGATGGCGGTTTTGGCGATGAGGTCGTTCATGTCGCTGACATACCTTCAGAAACGAAAAAACGGGCCGCGCGGCCCGTCGAACTTGTCCGGTGGTGCCATCCGGTTTGGACCCGGGGGCGCCGCTGTTGATCGCCATATAGGGGGAATCACCGCCGCGTGCAAGCCTATGCGCGGGCGCGGCGTTTGCGGGGATCGCGCGTTGCCTTGGGCGCGGGATTGGCACAAGCTGGCGCTCGCCAATGTGACGAAGGGAGTTGTTCATGCGCACACGTGCCGCTGTTGCGATCGAGGCCGGAAAGCCACTGCAAATCATGGAAGTGAACCTAGAAGATCCCAAAGCCGGTGAGGTTCTGGTCGAGATCAAGGCCACGGGCATTTGCCATACCGATGAATTCACCCTGTCAGGCGCCGACCCCGAGGGCTTGTTTCCCTGTATCTTGGGCCATGAGGGTGCAGGCGTAGTCGTGGCCGTGGGCGAGGGGGTCACGACCCTGAAACCGGGCGATCATGTCATCCCGCTTTACACGCCGGAATGCCGCCAATGCTATTCCTGCCTGTCGGGCAAGACGAACCTTTGCACTGCGATCCGCAATACCCAAGGCCAAGGGCTGATGCCTGATGGAACCACGCGGTTCTCCATGCTCGATGGCACGCCGATTTATCATTACATGGGCTGTTCGACCTTCGCCAATCATACGGTGATGCCGGAAATCGCGCTGGCCAAGGTGCGCGACGACGCGCCCTTCGACAAGATTTGCTACATCGGCTGCGGTGTGACCACGGGCATTGGGGCCGTGATCAACACTGCTGGTGTGGAGATCGGATCGACCGCCGCCGTGTTCGGCCTTGGCGGGATCGGGCTGAACGTCATCCAAGGGCTGCGGATGGCGGGCGCCGATATGATTATCGGTGTCGATCTGAACGACGCCAAGGAAGAGATGGCGCGTAAATTCGGGATGACCCATTTCATCAACCCGTCGAAAATCCAAGGCTCCGTGGTGCAGGAGATCGTCAACCTGACCAAGCGCGGGATCGATCACATCGGGGGCGTGGATTATTCCTTCGACGCGACGGGCAACGTCAAGGTCATGCGCGACGCGCTGGAATGTTCGCATCGGGGTTGGGGCGTGTCGGTCATCATCGGCGTGGCACCCGCAGGCGCCGAGATTTCCACGCGCCCCTTCCAGCTGGTCACGGGCCGGGTCTGGAAAGGCACCGCTTTCGGCGGGGCAAAGGGGCGTACCGATGTGCCGAAATTCGTGGATTGGTACATGGACGGCAAGATCGAGATCGACCCGATGATCACGCACACCATGCCGCTTGATGAGATCAACACAGGCTTTGAGCTGATGCATGCGGGCAAATCGATCCGCGCGGTCGTGGTGTATTGATCTGGTGCGCGGTCCTGCGGGCCTTGTGATCCGCCCTGCCACCCCGGCTGATGCCGGGGTGTTGGCGGCGCTTTTGCTGCAGGTGTTTCGCGCGGGCGAGACCTATACAATCGATCCCGCCATCACCCCCGAGGCGGCGCTGGCCTATTGGTGCGCCGCCGAGAAGACGGTTTTCCTCGCCGAGGTGTCCGGCGCGATCTTGGGCAGCTATTACCTGCGCCCCAATCAGCAAGGTGGCGGTGCGCATGTCTGCAATTGCGGCTTTGTCACCGCCGCTGAGGCCCATGGCCAAGGGATCGCGCGCGCGATGCTCGATCATGCCTTGGCCACGGCCACCGCCAAGGGCTACCGCGCGATGCAGTTCAATTTCGTCGTATCCACCAACCAGCGCGCGATCGATATCTGGCAGCGCGCCGGGTTTCGGATCGTCGGCCGCTTGCCCGGCGCCTTCGATCATCCACGCGATGGCTATGTCGATGCCTTGGTGATGTGGAGAGATTTGCCGGGTGTGGCGCGATGAGGCGCTGGGCGGCGGCCTTCCTTGTGGCTTTGCTTGTCCCGAATGGGGCCTTGGCCACGAACGAGCCATTGATGCTGCATAGCGCGACGCGATCCGTGGCGCTGTCGCTGTTCGATATCGCCGATATCGCCTTGTCTGAATCGGGGGGGATCACCGATGTCTTCGTCACCTTGATGCCGGGTGTGCAGGCACAGCTTGGCGCTTTGGCCCTGACCGAGGGGGCGCGGCTCGATGTCACGATTTGCGCGCTGCGTTTTCAAACCGCGCCTTTGCGCGCGCCGTTCACAGGGCATCTTTACCTTGTGCAAACCACGATGATCCGGGGCGAGGCGCTGCAGGCGCTCTGGCAAGGCCGCGCGCAATGTGACACGCTGGCGCCAGAGGTATTCGCAGATGACAACTGACAAGACACCGCTGTTGGCGGTGCTGATCGACGCCGACAACACAAGCTACAAACATGCCAAGGCCATTTTCGACGAGATCGCCGGTTTCGGCGAGGCCAGCGTCAGACGGATCTATGGCGATTTTTCGTCGAGCCATATGAAGGGTTGGTCAGCTGTGCAGGCCGAGTTCGGGATCGTGCCCCATCACCAGCCAGCCAACACCGTGGGCAAGAACGCCAGCGATATCGCGCTGGTGATCGACGCGATGGATTTGATGCATACCGGGCGGTTCGACGGCTTCGTGCTGGTCAGCTCGGACAGCGATTTTACCCGCCTTGCCCAGCGCATCCGCGAACAAGGGCTCGATGTCTATGGGATTGGCCAGCAAAAGACGCCTGACGCGTTTCGCCGTGCCTGTAAGCGATTTATTTTTGTCGAGAATATCCTGCCCAGCGATGGCGATGATCCCAAGGGCGAAGGCAAGCCTGCCGATAAGCGGCCCTTGATTGAGGCCCGCGATCTGATCTTTCGGGCCATGGATGGGATGGAGCAAGAAGATGATTGGTATTCGCTGGGTCAGATCGGCCAGTTCATCACCGCGGCCAACCCCGATTTCGACACACGCACCTATGGCAAGCGCAAACTGAGTGATCTGGTCCAAAGCCTGAAGATGTTGGAAGTCAGGCGCGGGGCGAGCAATCAATTGCAGGTGCGACGGCTGGATTGATGGCGGGCTTGCGCTTGGGGTCGCTGCCCCCGCCCGTTCCGGGCCCCCCCGGAGTATTTGTAAAGCAAAGATTGTGGCGCGCGTTAACCTTGATGCGGCGTGAACAACCTATGCGCGGCGGTAGCGCGCGAGGAAGGTTTTCACCGCCTCGGCGGCGACGCGGTCGATCTCTTCCTCGGGCGGATCTTTTTCGATGCCGAAAAGAACCTTGAGCATCAAATCGGCGCGGCAAAGCTGGGCCAATTGATCGGCGGCCAAAAGACTATCTTCGATGCCGAGTGTTTTGCGCGCTTTTGGGCTATCGAGATATTGGGCGATCTTGCGCGACCATTTCTTGGGGCCGCTGTCGTAGAAGGCGCGGCCCAGTTCGGGAAAGCGCTGGGCCTCGGCCACGCAGACGCGGAACATGTCTTGGCCAAAGCGCGACAAGAAAAAGGTGATCAGCGTTTTGCAGATGACATGCAGCGTTTCTTCGACGGAGAGGTTGCTGTTCTCGGCAAGGAACTCGACCTCGGCCTGCTGGGCGCATTCGGCCTCCAGCACGGCGAGAAAGAGATGCTGCTTGTCGGGAAAATAGCTGTAAAGCGTGGCTTTGGACACGCCCGCGTCGCGTGCGATGACGTCGACGCTGGCCCCTTCATAGCCTTCGCGCATGAAGACGGAGCGCGCCCCTTCGATCACCTGATCGAATTTGCGCCCCCTTTTGATCTGCGCTGGTGCGTTCATCCACTCCCCCTTGCTCGGTTCAACTTAAACCATTCGGTTCAGTTTCGGCAAGGATTTCGGCACGTGCCCGGATTCTCGCGGGATGGATGGACTCTGCGTTTGCGGCGGATTAGCCAAGCGATATGATCGAGATCTTTCTCAAGACATTGCCGTTTTTTGCCCTGATCGGCTTGGGTTGGCAGGCCTGCCGGAGCGGGTTCTTCACCGCAGAGGCGGCGGCCTATCTGACCAAATTCGTGTTTTACTTCGCGCTGTCGGCGATGTTGTTTCGCTTTGCCGCGAACCTGTCGCTGTCCGAGATTCTCGATTGGTGGTTCGTGGCGGCCTATTTGTGGGGTTGTTTCGTCGTCTATGCCATTGCGACGGCGGTGGCCTTTTTGCGTGGTCGTTCGATCGCCGAGGCGGCCGTCGAGGCGCAATGTGCGGTGATCGGCAATACCGGTTTCCTCGGCGTGCCGATGCTGATCGTGCTGATGGGCGAGGCGGCGGCAGGCCCTGTGCTGATGGTCTTGGCGCTTGATCTGATCGTATTCTCGTCGCTGATCGTGATCTTGATCACGGGCAGCCGCGATGGGCGGATGTCGCTTGGCATCGTCAAGACCGTGGGGATGGGTCTGATCAAAAACCCGATGATCGTGTCGATGGTGCTGGGGTTGAGTTGGTCTGCGACGGGCATGCCCTTGCCGGGGCCGGTCAATGAATTCTTGGGCATTCTGGGGGCGGCCGCCACGCCCGGTGCGCTGTTTGCCATTGGGGCATCGCTGGCGGGCAAATCGGCCGAGCGGATCGAGGTCGCGGGCTGGTTGAGTTTCTGCAAGCTGGTCTTGCACCCGGCGGCGGTGGCCTTGGCCGCGCTGTTGCTGTTTCCGGTGCAGACATTTGATGCGGCGGTGATGATTGCGGCGGCATCATTGCCAGTAGCGGGCAATATCTTCATGCTGGCGCAGCATTACGGCGTGGCCCCGCAGCGGGTATCGGCGGCGATCTTGGTCTCGACGGTGATCTCGATCGTGACGGTGTCTGTGGTCATCGCTTGGGTGTCGGAAATGGCGGGGATCGTGCCGGGCGGTTGACGGCCAAGGCGTGCGAGAAGGAGCGGGCGTGATGGAAACGATATCCGAGAACCGGTGTTTCGGCGGCACGCAAGGGGTGTATCGCCATGCATCCGACGCCACGGGCACGGATATGACATTCGGCCTGTTCCTGCCCGCCGAGGCGGCGGACGGGCCTGTACCCGTTCTGTGGTATCTCTCGGGGCTGACCTGCACCCATGCCAATGCGATGGAAAAGGCGGGTGCGCAGGCTTGGGCGGCGGAACAGGGGATCGCGCTCGTCTTTCCCGATACCAGCCCGCGTGGGGCGGATGTGCCCGACGATGCGGCCTATGATCTGGGGCAAGGGGCGGGTTTCTATATCAACGCGACCCAAGACCCGTGGGCCAAGCATTTCCAAATGTGGAGCTACATCACCGATGAATTGCCCGCCGCATTGTTCAAGCGGTTCGCGCTGGATGAGGGGCGCCAAGCGATCACTGGGCATTCGATGGGCGGGCATGGCGCGCTGACCATCGCGATGCACTT
>JAQCLA010000159.1 GCA_027592105.1 Pseudomonadota bacterium
GCCAAATGGGCCAAATACTCGGTATGACCGGGAAAGCGGAAACCCGCCCCGTCCTTGAGTGCTTTTTTGTTGATCGGTAGCGTGGTCAGCGCCGATGCCTCGCCGCGCATCACCAGATCGACACCGCGCGCGATGGCCGCGATCACGCCCGCGGCGTTCTCCGGGGTGGGCTGTCCCGGTATCGCGGGCGCGGCGAAGGGGTGGACAAGCACCGGCAGGCCGCTGAGCGCGGCATGGGCGGCATCTTGGGGTCGCGCGATAGGCACGGGATGGGCACCAAAGCCCGTCAGATGGGCGGGATCACCAATCACGAAAAACGGCAGGCGCGCGCCCAAGCGTTGCCAAGCTTTGACCGCGATCTCGGGGCCGATCCCGGCGGGCTCACCGATGCTGACAGCGATCGGGGCGGGGCCTGTCATCTCAGTCGAAGGTGATGATGGCGTCGGCGCGCAGCTCTTCCAGCAATGCCGCGGCATTGGCTTCAAGCTGGGCGGCGAACAGCCGTTGGCGCACGGCCTCGATCCCGCCTTCGGGCGGGGTGATGGTGCGTGCGCACATGATCACCGCTGTCGCAGTCCCGTCGCGGCCTGCCGTGACGCCGATTTCCCCAGCATCGAGGGTCGACAACACCATGGCGATCTCGGTGGGAATGGCCGAAAGCGGTTGATCTTGGCGGGCAAAGGCACCGGGGCGAAGGGCGTAAAGATCATCACATTGATCAATCTCGGCGCGCAGCGCGGCAAGGGCTGCTTGGCCTTCCGCGGTGCCGGGCGCGGCCAAGCTCAGCGTTGCATAATCGACCGACGCGGTGGCAGGCGCGCGAAAGCGGCCTTGCGACAGGCCGCGTAGCTGAAAAATCCCGATGGCCGGGCCCAAGACGACCGGGCCATAAGTCTCGCCCACCGACAGCAGCACCATATCCTCGCGCAGCTGTGCGGGGATGCCGTCCAGCGCGCGCCAGCCGGTCAGCCCGCCCTCGTCACGCGTGGGGGCGGCCGAAAAGCGGCGGGCGGCCTCGGTGAACAAATCAATCTCGAAATTCAGATCAGCGGCAAGCTGGGCCAGATCATCGCGCAGGGTTTCGCGGTTCTCGGGCGTGACGGGCACGATCAACTCGGCCAGCAGGATCTGGTCGCTACCCAGTTGGGGATCATGCGCAATTGCGCGCGCTACGGCGTCGTCGCTGGTTGCGGCGCGCGCGCGTGCGCCGAACCGCGCCTGCACCACGTTGCGCCATGAAATACTGTTGGCCACGAAATCGCGGAAGGTTTCGGGCGCGACACCTTCTTCGCCGATGGCGTCGAGAAACTCTTCGGCGCTCAGCTCGGCGCGCGCGGCGAATTCGGCGATGCCTTCGGCGATTTCTTGGTCGCTGGCCACAACACCAAGGCGGCGTGCCTCGGCCAGTTGGAGGCGCTCATTGACCAAGGATTCAAGCGCCACACTGCGCAATTCGCCGGGGGTGCGGATCACCTGCAGAAACAAGGCGCGCTGGTCGATCTCGAAATTCGTGACGATGGCGTCATTCACCCGCGCCGCAGCGGAAAATGGCGATTGCGCATCTGCGGCCAGCGGCGCTGCAAGGCCCAAAGGCAAAGCCAAGGCAAAAGCCAGTGCGCGCAAAACGCGGTGGACCGTGCATGTCGGGCGTTTGTTCATCGCGTCTTTGTTCCGTTATGCTCGTGGAATGCGTTCATCGCGGTTTATCACTTCTTTTGGACTGCCTCATCTGCGAAGGCAACTGCGTGTGTGGTCGGGCGCGCATCTGCCTAGCCATCTTCGGTATGCAAAATCAGCCCGACGGCCAGCAAAATCGCGGCAAGCGGCGGTGTCCATGCGACGATGGCAATCGGCAATTGCCCGTTCTCGCCCAAGACTTGGGCGAAAGAGCGGAGGAAAAACAGGCTGAAGCCCAACAAGATCGCGGCCAAGACCATGCTGCCGGTCTTGCCCGAGCGGGTGTGGCGCATGCTCAGCCCCGCCGCGATCAGCACCATCGCGGCCAGCATCAGCGGGCTGGAAAGCTCCATCTGTAGCCAAACACGGTGTTGCAACGCGGCGAATCCGGCTTGGTTGAGTTGCCCGATAAAGCCGGGAAGCTGGTAGATCGGCACGGTTTCGGGCTTGCCAAAGCTGTCGCGGATCTGGTCGCGCGTCAGTGTGGAGGGCAGGGCATATTCCGCCGTGACCGTGACATTCGCCTCGGGGTTGGGGGTGTTTGCCAAGGTCCATTGGCGCGCATCCCGCAAGGCCCACGACCCTTCGGTCAGGCGCGCCTCGGCGGCGTTGATGCGCCCGGTGATCGTGCCATCGGGGGCGAATTGGAAAAAGCTGACATCGAAAAGATGCGTGCCATCGGCATTGGTGGCGCCCGCGCGGATCACGGTTTGCTCGGTCTCGCTGCCTTGGCGTAGCCAGAGCCCCTCGGCGGTGACTGAAACCGTGCGCTCTTCCGCGCCGCGATACTGGGCGGTTTTCATGTCATATTGCTGCGATGTGGTGGCCACGATCGGGTTGAGCACCGCCACCGCCATCGCGCCAAAACTGGCGGCCACAAGCATCGGTGAGGCGACAGCACGCAGCGCAGAGCGGCCTGAGGCACGGATCACCACCAATTCCGAGCTGCGCGCCAGCCCCAAGAATAGCAGCAAGGTCGCCAACAGCACGAAAAGCGGGATCATCTCATAGAGCTTGCGCGGCAGGTTCAGCATCGCCAGTTCGAAAACCGGGCCAAGGCCAAGCTCTGGCCCGATACGGCGCAATTGCTCGGCCATATCGATGGGCAGCAAGATCGCCACGAAAACCGCTGTCACGATCCCCAAGGCGCGCAAGAAGCGCCGCGCGATATAGAGATGGAGGATCATGCGACCTCTGCCCCCGGTCGGGTGCGATCACGCCGTTTGCGTTTGCGCGCCATCGCCAAAAGCGTCAGCCCGCCCGCAAGGCTCGCCGCCAAGAGCGGTTGGGCATAGGCCAAAAGCTGCAAATCGACATTGCGGATGGCGCTCGCCTCGGCGGCGTTCCAGACCATCTGCAAGGGAATGATCAGCACAACCGCCAAGAGGATCTGTGGCCAGACGCCAAAGCGCGAAAAGCCGCCCAGCATCAAACAAGCCGCCGCGATCAGGGGCGGGAAGATCACGAAAAGCCCGCGTGCGATGCGGTCATGGCCGACAAAGCGCATCTGCGCCAAGGAAAGGCCCAGCGTCGCCGCAAGTTCGGCGTCCGCGCCGATCAAGACCCCAGTGGGCAAGGCGCGCAATTCGGTCCGCGCGGCGTTTTGGTCCGCGATCAGCGCGCCAAGATCATAGGTGAAGGCATCGAACAACACCGTGGTCAGCCGCCCCGTTGCCACATCATAGGTCTGCGCCAGGCCATCGAACATGACCAGCTGTGGGCCGCTGCTGGCCTCCAGCAACAGCGCGCGCGGCGCGGTATAGGTGGTCTCTGTCGCCGGATCGACGCGATCTTGCAAAAACAGATCGCGAAATTCGCCTTGTTCGGTGATCTCGCGCACATAGACGCTCAGGCCGGGGGCAGGGTGGATGAATTGCCCCTCACGCAGGAAACGACCGGTCAAATCGGCTTGCACATCGGCGCTGCGGTCGATGAATTGCCCGCGTGCGGCAGGCGCAAGGAAATTGCCCAAGACCCCGACCAAAAGCCCAAGCAGCAGCCCGAAGACCAAGACCGGACGCAAAAGCCGTGCCGCCGAAAGGCCCGCGGTCTGCAAGACGACCAATTCGCTTTCGCCGATCAAGCGGTTGAAAATGTAAAGCGTCGCCACAAGCCCCGCGACCGGCAGCACCATCATCATGATCTGCGGCAAGGTCAGCGCGGTGAATTCAAGGAACACCCGCAAGTTCTGGCCATCGGCGACCAACGAATCGAACAGGTCCACCGCCTCGTTGATCCAATAGACCGAGATCAGCACGAGGCTGAAAAAGCCAAACAGCACGACCAGCTGGGATAGAATATAGCGATCATACCGCCCCAACGAGCGCCCCTCCATCTCAACTCCCGGCTCGTGGCGGGATATCTTGGTCTTTTAGGCCAAACTGCCGCCCCGTGCGAGGGTGATCTGGCCATTGGCGGAAGCCCGCCCTAGGTTGGTACCTGAACCGGTCGCGGGACGCGCCGATCCCGCTCAGAAGGAACCATAGCATGACATCGCCGATCGCCATTTCTTTCGTCGACACCGATCTTGCAGCAATTGAGGGCGCGCAGGGCAAGCTGGGCCTTTTGGTCAGCCCCGATGGCAAGCTCGACCCTGCTGGGCGGCGGCTGAGCCGGTTGACGCGTGGCGCATTGGCGCGGCTGGTCGAAGGCCCGGCATGGGAAAAGGTCAAGCCCGGCGAAGGTGTGGTGCTGAACTGGCCCGCGGGTTTGGCGGCGGCGGGGCTGATGGCGGTCAAGCTTTCCCGTCGTCCCAGCCCCGAGGAGGCGCGTCGTGCCGGTGCATCCTTGGCCAAGTTTAAAGGGGCCGAGGCGCTTTTGGTTGCGGCTGGCGGCACGGCACGCATCGCCGATCTGGCCCTTGGGCTTGCGCTGCGCGGCTATGATTTCACCACCCATAAGACCGGCGAGAAAGAGCCGCCGCAAGATGCGACCATCATGGTGGCCAAACCCGATGAAGCCCGCGCGGCCGCCGCACCGCTTTTGGCCGTGGCCGAAGGAGTGTTTTTCACCCGCGACCTGATCAACGAACCCGCCAATGTCTTGACCACGCGCGATTTCGCCGCCCGGCTGGAGGGGATGCGCGCGCTTGGGCTTGAGGTCGAGATCCTCGAAGAGGCGGATCTGGCCAAGATGGGCATGGGTGCGCTTTTGGGTGTGGGGCAGGGGTCGGAAAGCCCCTCCAAGATCGCGGTTCTGCAATGGAAGGGTGCCGAGGGCGCGCCGCTGGCCTTGATCGGCAAGGGCGTGGTGTTCGATACTGGCGGGATCAGCCTCAAGCCGCCGGGCGGCATGGAAGATATGACCATGGATATGGGCGGGGCCGGTGTGGTGGCGGGTGTCATGCATGCGCTGGCCCGCCGCCGCGCGCCCGCCCATGTGGTCGGGCTGATCGGTCTGGTCGAGAATATGCCCTCCGGCACGGCGCAGCGGCCGGGCGATGTGGTGACATCGATGAAGGGCGACACGATCGAGGTGATCAATACCGATGCCGAGGGGCGTTTGGTCTTGGCCGATGTGATGTGGTACGCCCAAGACCGCTTCAACCCTGCGGGTATGATCGATCTGGCCACCTTGACGGGGGCGATCATCATCGCGCTTGGCCATGAGAATGCGGGCGTGTTTTCCAACAATGACGCGTTGTGCAACGCCTTTCTCAAGGCCGCACAGGCCGAGGGCGAGGGGGCATGGCGCATGCCCTTGGGTGCGGCCTATGACGAAAAGCTCAAAAGCCGCATCGCCGATATGAAGAATGTGGGCGGGCGCGATGGCGGGGCGATCACAGCGGCGCAGTTCCTGCAACGCTTCGTCAAACCCGAGACAGCTTGGATTCACCTCGACATCGCGGGCGTGGCCAGTGTGAAATCCGACACCATGCTTGCGCCGAAGGGCGCGACGGGTTGGGGTGTCATGGCCTTAGATCGCTTGATCCGCGACCATTTCGAGGGGTGAGGATAGCCCTTGGCCGAGGTGTTTTTCTACCATCTGACCCAAACGCCGCTTGAGGTGACGCTGCACCTTTTGCTGGAGAAATCGCTGGCCGCTGGCTGGCGCGTTTCGCTGCGTGGCCAAAGTGATGCACTTCTTGATCAGCTTGATCGCGCGCTTTGGGCCGGGCCTGATGACGGGTTCTTGGCCCATGGCCGCGATGGCGGG
>JAQCLA010000160.1 GCA_027592105.1 Pseudomonadota bacterium
GCTAGGCTCATGCGACCCAAGCCCCCCGTGTTGCGCCGATCCGCATCTGCACGGTCTTGACCTCGAGATACTCCTCGATCCCGTAGCGGCCAAGCTCGCGCCCCTGCCCGCTTTGCTTGAACCCGCCAAAGGGCAGTTCGGCGAAGCCGTCCATCCATGTGTTGGTCCAAACCGTCCCTGCCCGCACGCGGCGCATGAAATCCAGGCAGATCGAGACATCGCTGCTCCAGACCCCGGCCGACAAGCCATAGGCCGCGTCATTGGCAAGCGCGATGGCTTCATCCGCGGTGCGAAAGGTCAGGACAGACAGGACCGGGCCAAACACTTCTTCGCGGGCGATGGCCATGTCGGGGGTCACACCCGTCACGATGGTCGGCTGGTAGAATTGCGCGCCAAGCCCACCGACGGAAAGCGCGCCGCCGCCCAGCGCCAGACGCGCGCCTGCGGCCACCGCGCCGCGCACATAACCGTCGATCCTTTCCATATGCTCGGGCGAGATGATCGCGCCGACCTGTGTCCGCGGGTCAAGCGGGTCGCCGAACGGCACGCGGCGGCTGAGTGTCGCGATCTTGTCGACAAGGGTGGCGGCGACATCTTCATGCACGATGATCCGACTGCCCGAATTGCAGCATTCGCCCGCGTTGAAATAGACGCCAAAGGCGATGGCATCAGCCGCTTGATCCAGATCGGCATCGGGGAAAATCACCTGCGGGTTCTTGCCGCCCAGTTCAAGGCTGACCTTCTTAAGCGTCGTGCTGGCGGCCGCGCTGATGCGCTTGCCCACCCCGGTCGAGCCGGTGAACGACACCATATCAACGCGCCCATCGGTCGACAGCACCTCGCCCACCGGGTCGCCATAGCCCAGCACGATATTGCACACACCGGCAGGCAGGCCCGCTTCTTCTAGAAGTTCCCCCAGCATCACCGTGGTCCCCGGTGTCAGTTCCGAGGGTTTGACCACCGCCGTACAGCCCGCCGCCAACGCAAAGGGAAGTTTCTGCGAGATGATGAGAAACGGGAAATTCCAAGGTGTGATCATCGCCACCACGCCGATGGGCTCTTTCAGGACCAGCCCCAGCATGTCGGGACCAAGGCTGTTGTGGCTGTCACCATGAAGCGTGCGTGCCAATGCGGCCGCATAACGCCAGATATCGGCGGCACCTTCGATCTCGTCCATCGCCTGCGTGATGGGTTTGCCCGACTCCAGAACCTCTTGGCGGGCGATTTTGGCGCGGTCGCGGTCGATCAGATCGGCGACTTTCAGAAGCAGCGTCGCGCGATCCTTACCCGATGACCAAGCCCAACTACCCGCATCAAAGGCAGCGCGCGCGGCGGCAATCGCAGCCTCGGCCTCTGGCCTGCTGCCCTTGGCCGCAACCGAAACCGGCACGCCATGCGCGGGTGAACGCCGTTCGCTTACAGCCCCGTCCGCACTATCGACCCACGCGCCACCGATCCAATGCCGCAGGCGCAGCGGCGCACCCGGCAGATCGGCGGAATTGGTGGCGGGAATGATCGTAAAATCCAGCATCGGTCAGCTTCCGGGAAATTCGGGTTTGCGTTTGGCGGCAAAGGCGGAGACGCCCTCGGCCTTGTCAGCACTTGCGGCGATCATGCCGCCGCCCAGCGCCTCGATCATGGCGGCGCGGTCTTCGCCCGTGGCGGCATGGATCTGGTATTTCGCCACCTCGACCGCGCGGGGTGAGGCTTTGGCAACGACCGCCGCGATGGTTTGGGCCATAGCCAACGGGTCGTCAGCAACCTCGGCCACAAAGCCCAAGCCTTGGGCGCGGGCAGCATCCAAGCGCCGTCCAAACAGCGTCATTTCCTTGAGCACCGCCTCGGGGATCAGCCGGGCCAGGCGCTGCGTGCCTGACCAGCCCGGCACGATGCCCACCTGCGCCTCGGGCAGGGCCAGCGTGGCGGTAGACGCCATGACACGGATATCGCAAGCGGCGGCGAGTTCCAGCCCACCACCGAAAGCAGGGGCATGGATCACAGCGATGGTCGGTTTCGACAATCGCGCCAGCCTATCGAAGATGCGATGCCCCTCGCGCACCCAATGACGCGCAAAATCGAAGGGCGAAAGCCCCGCCCAAGCGGTGATATCCGCTCCGGCGCAAAAGGCGCGGTCGCCTTCGGAGCGCAGGATCACACATAGGACCTCGGGCGAGCGCTCCAGCGTGGCGCAATGCGCCTCGAGTTGCGACAGCATGTCGGGCGTGAAGGCATTCAGCTTGGCGGGGTTGTCCAGCACGATATGGGCCGTGGCCCCGTCATGGATCAGGTGAACGGCGCTCATGGTGACCAGCCCATCGGCTCGTCGCGGAGCAGCGCCAGCGGCATGGGCGTGGCGTTTTCGGCCAGCGTCACGCGCCCGCCGCTGGCCGCCACGATATCGCGGGCAGGCTCGATCCCCGGCATTACCTCGACCGCGACAAGCCCCTGTGCCGTCAAGCGGATCACGCAGCGCTCGGTTACATAGATCACATCTTGGCCCTGCGCGACCGCGCGCGCGCCCGAGAAGGTGACGTGTTCGACCGCATCCACCATCTTGGCGAATTTGCCGGGCTTGGTGACGCGCAGTGCGGTATCGGAAAGGTCCAGTTCCGCCCCAGCTTCGAAAAACCCGGAGAACACGATCTTTTTCGCATGCGATGTGATGTCGACGAAACCGCCACAGCCTGCTGTCAGATAAGGCTTCTTGCCCAGTTTCGAGACATTGACATTGCCCTGCACATCGACCTCGAGGAACGACAGGAAGGTCTGGTCAAAACCCCCACCCTGGAAATAGCTGAACTGGTTGGGCGAGGGGACAAAGGCATCGGCATTCGACGCGCAGCCAAAAGCAAACCCGGTCAGCGGCATGCCCCCCACGGCCCCTTGTTCGATAGCCCAAGTCACCGCCTGCGCATGACCTTCTTCCAATAGAATGCGCGGCACCATGGCAGAGATGCCAAAGCCAAGGTTCGCGGTCTGCCCGCGCCTGACCTCCATCGCGGCGCGCCGCGCGATGACCTTTTCGACGCCATGTTCGGCCAAGCTGAAACTGTCCCACGGGCGCATGATCTCGCCCGAAATCGCAGGGTCGTATTGGGTTTCGGTCGTCTGTTTCTGGTCGGGGGCCAGAACGATCAGATCGACCAGATGGCCCGGCACATGCACATCATGGGGCCGCAAAGACCCGGCGGCGGTCATGCGCTTGACCTGCGCAATCACCAGCCCGCCATGGTTGCGCGTGGCAATCGCCTGATCAAGGCCGCCGAGATAGGCGCCTTCGTGTTCATAGGTCAGGTTGCCACGCTCATCGGCGGTGGTGGCGCGGATGATGGCGACATTGGGCACGATATTGGGGAAATGCAGCCATGTCTGCCCGCCAAATTCCTGTCGCTGCACAATCGGCGCAGCAGCACCGCGCGCGTTCATCGCGCAGCCCTCGCGCAGCGGATCGACAAAGGTATCAAGCCCCACCTTGGTCAACACACCGGGGCGGCGGGCGGCCACATCGCGGTGCATGTCGAACATGATACCCGAGGGCACGTTATAAGCGGCGATGCGATCCTCGACGATCATGCGCCAGATCTCGGGCATGGGCAGGTTGGATGGCCCCGACGGATAGCTGCCCGCGATCACGCGCGACAAAAGCCCGTCTTGCGCGATGTGGTCGATCCCCTTCACGCCATACATATCGCCCGCTGCGATCGGGTGCAGGGTGGTGATGTTTCGCGGATACCCTTCGGCCCGAAAGCGGTCGCCTAGTGCTTTCAGCACCGCATCGGGACAGCCCAGCGCCGACGAAGACGACACCGTGACAACCGCCCCATCGGGAATGCGCGCGACAGCCTCGGCGGCGGTGACATGTTTGCCCATGATCAGACCCCGCCGTAATTGACCGTTGTGCGCTGGCCAGTCTTGGCGGCCTGCGCCACGGCGGCGGCAACGGCCAAGGATTTGATCCCGTCGATCCCATCGGCCGATGGCCGCCCCTGTCCCTTTATCGCGGCGTGGAAATGATCCATCGCGCGGACGTAAAGATTGTGATCGGAGAAACTGATCGCTTCCTCGCCCGCCTCTGTCCGCAGGGTGATCTGACCCACGGGGCGCTGCGTCATCACGTTGCGCGCGATGATCGACCCCTTGGTGCCGTGCAGTTCCAGACCCGTCTGGGCATAGGCATGGGTAAAGCTTTCATGCGCCATCACCATCGCGCCCGATGGCATGGACCAGACCGACATGCAGCTGTCCTCGACCCCTTGGCCAAGGCCCGATGCGACATCGATGGCGACGACATCGACCGGATCCTCGGCCAGATGAAAGCGCACGGTGTCGGCGTCATGGACGACAATATCGGGGATCACCCCGCCGCCCGCGCCGGGATTATCAAGCCGCCAACCATGGAGGAAAGGCGGCAGATACACCGCGTGAAACACCCGCACGGAAAGCACATTGCCGATGCGCCCGGCCGCGACCGCCTCGCGGATTGCCAGATGGCTGCCTGCGTTGCGCAGATGGTGGTTGGTGCCAAAGACAACGCCCGACGCATCCGCCGCGCGCACCATGGTGACGGCATCGGTCACGGTCATCGCAAGGGGCTTTTCGCACAGCACATGCTTGCCTGCGGCAATCGCCGCCATGGCTTGGGCGAAGTGCTTTTCATTGGTGGTCGAGATATAGACCGCAGCCAGATCATCGGCGGCCAGCATCGCATCCAGATCGTCATAGCCCCGCGTGATGGCATGTTCGGCGGCGTAAGCTTTGGCGCGATCCGCGTCTGAACTCAGAACCGAACGGATATCGCCACCCGCCGCGCGAATGGCCCCGATCATGTGATTTGCCGCGATATTGCTCGCGCCGATCAATCCCCACCGCATGGTTCGCTCTCCCCCTTAGTGATCCGCGCACGAATCATGGGCCGCAGTCTCCGGCCCTGTTGGCAGAATTATTGGATCGTTCCAATTTCCTTGTCAACAAAACAAACAGGCCCGCGAGCATATGGAAAATATATCTATATCAATGAATTGATGGAAATCTGACCAGCACATCTCGCGTGCTGGTCAGATTTGATTGCGCCTCGATCAATGATCGCTTGGCGCGGGCGGCGTGCCATGGGTGTGGAAGGTCTCGATGGTTTTTAGACCCCAAGCTTGACCCTTTTTCCGTTCTGTCTCGGTCCAGACAACGGGCGCGTGATCGGGCGCAAGGATCAGCCGCGCACCGGCATTTGCCAGTTCAACACGGTTGCCCGCAGGCTCCCAAACATAAAGGAAAAAGGTGCCTTGGATCGCATGCTTGTGCGGGCCGGTTTCGATGTGCACGCCGTTTTCCAGAAAAATGTCGGCAGCGCGCAAGATATCCTCGCGCTGATCGGTGGCATAGGTGACATGGTGCAGCCGCCCATCACCCCGGCCATGCTCCTCGGTGCAGGCCAGATCATAGGTTTTGTTGTTGACCGTGAACCAGCACCCGCCCACGCGCCCATTATCAAGCTGGATCATCTCGGTCACGCGGCTGCCCAGACAGGTCTCCATGAAGCGGCGGAATTCGGCCACATCGGTCGCCAGCAGGTTCAGGTGATCGATCCTGCGCGGGCTTGCCCCTTGGGCGGTGAATTTCGACGCCATATTTTTCAGCGCTGGGCGGTCGCCCTCGCCCGGTTCGGCGCGGCGGGTGTCGTAATAAATCTCGAAGATATGGCCAAAAGGGTCTTCGAAGCGAAAGGCGCGTCCATGGCCGGGGTCATCATCGACCCAGCCATATGTCTTATAGCCCGCTGCTGTAATTGCGGCGACGCGACGCTCCAACGCCTGCGCGCTTTCGGCACGATAGCCGATA
>JAQCLA010000161.1 GCA_027592105.1 Pseudomonadota bacterium
CCCCCGTGTGCCGCTGCTTGAACGGGTGCGGTTTGCATCGATCTCGGCGGGCAATCTCGATGAATTCTATACCGTGCGCGTCGCGGGCCTGCGCGGTTTGGCGCAGGAGGGCAACCTGACCCCCGCCGCCGACGGACGCACGCCTGCGATGCAGCTGAAACTGATCAACGCCGATGCGCGCCGGCTGATGCAGCATCAGCAAGCGGCGTGGAACGCCCTCAAATCCGAGATGGAGGCCGAGGGGCTGAGCGTGGTGACCGCAGCCAAACTCACGACCCGCGACAAAGCCGCCTTGGCCGACATTTTCATGGCCCGCGTCTTTCCAGTTTTGTCGCCCTTGGCGATCGACCCGGCCCATCCCTTCCCCTTCATTCCCAATGAAGGCATCGCCTTGGCGTTGCAGTTGACCCGCGACCGCGATGGCCGACGCTTGCAAGCGCTGCTGCCCATTCCCGGCCAAATCGACCGCTTCATCACCCTGCCCGCCGCCGACGGCAAAGCGCGCTTTTTGCCCTTGGAAGAGCTATTGCGCCTGCATATCGGCGCGCTTTTCCCCGGCTATACGCTCAGCGGCTCATGCCTGTTCCGCGTCTTGCGCGACAGCGATCTGGAACTTGAGGAAGAAGCCGAAGATCTGGTGCGCGAGTTCGAGACCGCCCTCAAACGCCGCCGCCGTGGCGAGGTTGTGCGCCTCCAGATCAGCGCGGGCGCACCCGAAGACCTGAAAGCCGAGATCATCGATCAACTCGATGTCAGCCCCGAAGAGGTGGTCGAGGTACGCGGCATGATCGGCCTTGTGCGGCTCAAGGAACTGGTGATCGACACCCGCCCCGACCTGCTTTGGCCGAACTTCGCGCCCCGCGTGCCGGAACGCGTGCAAGATCACGAAGGTGATATGTTCGCCGCGATCCGGCAAAAGGACATGCTGCTGCACCATCCCTATGAGACCTTCGACATGGTGATCCGCTTCCTGAGCCAGGCCGCGCGCGATCCCAATGTGGTGGCGATCAAACAGACTCTCTACCGCACATCATACGAATCCCCGATCGTCGATGCGCTCTGCGAGGCCGCCGAGAACGGCAAATCCGTGACCGCGCTGGTCGAACTCAAGGCGCGCTTCGACGAGGCCGCCAATATCCGCCAATCGCGCAAGCTGGAACGGTCCGGCGCGCATGTGATCTATGGGTTCATCAACTACAAAACCCATGCCAAGATCAGCACGGTGGTGCGCCGCGAAGGCGACAGATTGGTCACCTATACCCATTTCGGCACCGGCAATTACCACCCCATCACGGCGCGCATTTACACCGATCTGTCGCTGTTTACCTGTGACGACGCGCTGGGGCGTGATGCGACCAAAGTGTTCAACTATGTCGGCGGCTATGCCGAGCCCGAAGGTCTTGAGAACCTGCGCATCGCGCCGCTCAGCATGAAATCCACGATCCTCGAAAGCATCGCAAACGAGATCGCGCATGCCAAAGCGGGGCGGCCCGCGATGATCTGGGTCAAGCTCAACAGCCTGATCGAACCCGATGTGATCGACGCGCTTTATGCCGCCTCTTGCGCGGGGGTGAAGATCGACCTGGTGATCCGTGGCATTTGCGGCCTGCGCCCCGGCGTGAAGGGGTTGAGCGAGAATATTCGCGTGAAATCCATTGTCGGGCGTTTCTTGGAACATTCCCGGATCATGTGTTTCGGCGATGGCCATGGGCTGCCGTCGAAAAAGGCGCGGGTCTATATCTCGTCTGCCGACTGGATGGGCCGCAACCTCAGCCGCCGTGTGGAAACGCTGGTCGAATGTCGCAACCCCACGGTCAAGGCACAGATCGTCAGCCAGATCATGGCCGCCAATCTGGCCGATGTGGCGCAATCTTGGGTCTTGCAGCCCGATGGCAGCTTTTTGCGCCCCGACCTGTCCGAGACGGCCAACCCTTTCTCTTGCCACCGCTTCTTCATGGAGAACCCCTCGCTTTCCGGGCGGGGTTCGGCTGGGGCCAAAGATGTGCCTGAGTTGACGCATAGTCACGACTGACCCGCGACACCCCCGCGATTGACGCGCGCCCCCCGTCCGTTGCATCACTCATCCCCATGAGCGGACGGCAAATGCGCGCAGAAGAGGCCGAAATTCACCCCGAATGGGGGCACTTTGGTGTGCCGCTTTTCGATGGCCCCGAGGCGCAATCACTGGCGCGCGTCGGCGTAATCGACATCGGCTCGAACTCGGTGCGGATGGTGATCTTCGACGGTGCCGCGCGCAGCCCTGCCTATTTCTTCAATGAAAAGATCCTTTGCGGGCTTGGAATGGGGTTTTCTGAGACCGGCCGCCTCAACCCCGAGGGGAAGGAACGCGCGCTGGCCGCACTGCGCCGCTTTGCGCGTCTGGCCGAGGCTGCCGAGGTCTCACCGCTATTGGCGGTGGCGACAGCGGCCGTGCGCGATGCGCAAGATGGCTTGGCCTTTCGCGAGCAGGTCAGGGCGGAAACAGGGCTTGCGATTCGCGTCATCGATGGTGCCGAGGAAGCACGGCTTTCCGCCCAAGGCGTGCTTTTGGGATGGCCGGGGGCGGCTGGGTTGATTTGCGATATCGGCGGCTCGTCGATGGAATTGGCCGAATTGAAAGGCTCGGGCAAGGTTGGCCACCGCGCCACCTCGGATCTTGGGCCACTCAAGCTTTTGGGCATGAAGGTCGATAAAAAAGCCTTGCGCATCCATATCAAGGCCGAGGTCGCGACCCTTGCCACGGGCTTTCCAGAAGGCACCGAACGGCTGTTTTTGGTCGGCGGCTCATGGCGGGCGATCGCACGCATCGATATGGAGCGGCGCGGCTATCCACTGAAAGTGCTGCATGAATACCGCATGACACCGCGCGGCATCCTTGAGACGCTGAAATATATCGCAGAAACCGACATCAACGAGTTGCGCGCCCGCACAGGCACCAGCGCCGAGCGGATGCGCCTTGTGCCGATGGCAGCCGAAGTGCTGCGCGCACTGGTCAGAAAGCTGCAACCGCGCGAGATTGCGGTCTCCTCCTATGGGCTGCGCGAGGGGTTGCTTTACGAACAAATGTCCGAAGCGCTCAAGGCGCGCGACCCGCTGATCGAAGCGGCCCGCCATTCCGAGGCGCAGCTGTCGCGTATGCCCGGTTTTGGTCGCAAGCTCTATCATTTCGTCGAGCCGCTTTTCCCACGCGCCAAGCATGACAAAAAGCGCCTGATCCGCGCGGCCTGTTTGCTGCATGATGTCAGTTGGCGCGCCCATCCCGATTACAGGGCCGAGGTGTGTTTCGACAACGCCACCCGCGCAAATCTGGGCGGCATGACCCATGCGGAGCGCGTCTATCTGGGCCTTGCGCTTTTGCATCGGTACAAATCCAGCCGCGTAGGCACAGGGTTTAACGCAGAATTGCTAGCACTTTTGCCCGAAGACCAAGTGCGCGAGGCCGAGATCCTTGGCCGGGCCATGCGCTTTGGGGCGATGTTCGCGGTGGCCAACTTGGCCGATCATGGCGCGCTGAGCTTTCGGCCCAAACGGCGCGAATTGATCTTGGAACTTCATACGGATGCCGCCCGCGATCTGTTTGGAGAAGTGGCCTTGGCCCGCTTCAACGCTTTGGCCGCCGCGATGGAGGTCGCACCCATCATCGCCAAGACGCGCTGACTCGGGCCAGCGCGCTTGTGAGGCGATTTTCTTTGGCGTATGCCTCGCGCGTCGACATTTGCCAGAAAGATCACGCCCATGCGCCTTAGTCGTTATTTCCTGCCCGTGCTCAAGGAAACCCCCTCCGAGGCGCAGATCGTCAGCCACCGGCTGATGCTGCGCGCGGGGCTGATCAAGCAGGCCAGCGCGGGCATCTATTCTTGGTTGCCCTTGGGCTACAAGGTCTTGAAAAAGATCGAGGATATCGTGCACCAAGAACAGGCGAAGGCAGGCCATCTGCCGATGCTGATGCCCACGATCCAGTCGGCCGATTTGTGGCGCGAAAGCGGGCGCTATGACGCTTACGGCGCCGAGATGCTGCGCATCACCGACCGGCATGAGCGCGACATGCTGTTCACCCCCACCGCCGAGGAATTGATCACCGACATCTTCCGCGCGCATGTGAACAGCTACAAGGATCTGCCGCTGACGATGTATCAGATCCAGTGGAAATTCCGCGACGAGATCCGCCCGCGTTTTGGCGTGATGCGGGGCCGTGAATTCTACATGAAAGACGGCTATAACTTTGATTTGACGAAAGAAGATGCGCTGCACGCTTACAACCGTCATCTGGTCAGCTACCTGCGGACCTATGAGCGGATGGGGCTTCAGGCGATCCCGATGCGCGCTGATAGCGGGCCGATTGGTGGCGATGATACGCATGAGTTTTTGGTGCTTGCCGAAACGGGCGAGAGCGAGGTGTTCTACGACAGCGAGATCACCGATCTGCGCTTTGGGGATCGGGCGATCGACTATGATGATCGGGCGCAGTGCCAGTCTGTCCTAGAAGAGTTTACATCACGTTATGCGCGCACCGACGAGACCCATGACGCCTCTATTTTCGCACAAATTCCCGTGGAACGTCAACGCGTTGCGCGCGGGATTGAGGTGGGACAGATCTTTTATTTCGGGACGAAATACTCCGAGGCGATGGGCGCGCTGGTCGATGATGGGCAAGGGGGCCGTGTGCCGGTGCATATGGGCAGCCATGGGATTGGCGTAAGCCGTCTGGTGGGCGCGATCATCGAGGCGTCGCATGATGACAATGGCATCATCTGGCCCGAGGGTGTGACGCCCTTCCACGTCGGGATCGTGAACCTCAAGCAAGGGGATGCAAGCTGTGACGCGGCCTGTAACGATCTTTATAAAGCCTTCGTTTCCAACGGGTTGGAGCCGCTTTACGACGACCGCACGGAACGCGCCGGGGCCAAGTTTGCGACCATGGATCTGATCGGCCTGCCCTGGCGGATCACGGTCGGCCCGCGCGGGCTGGCGGGTGGCACAGTCGAGCTGACCTGCCGCCGCACGGGCGAAAGCGAAGAGCTGTCGCTGGAGGCCGTGGTGGCCCGCGTGGTGGAGATTTACGCGCCCCATATGGGGGCATGAACGCGTAGGGTTCCCGTCATGATCTTGTATCTACACGCAGCATAGAGACGATTTTAACCAATTCATCGGAAACTGCCCCCCGTTCGCATGAAACGGGGGGCAGATGACCAACACAGAGAAACCGCTCGGCACGCGCCAGCGGGAGCACCACTACTATATGGTCGGGGCGCTCCGACGTTTTGAATGGGACATGCACCAGCGCATCTGGCTGGACCAACGCATCCCGCAAGACTGGCACGAGATCGCGACACGGCGCGAAAGCCCGAAGCTGCAGCTGACGCTGCGGCTGGATCAAGATGTGGTGCGCTGGCTCCGTTCAATGGGGCCGGGCTATCAGCCGCGCATGAACGATGTGCTGCGCGCCTTCATGCATGCCAAACTTGCAGGGCTCTTGCGCGGGGAAGAGACGATTGAGCCGTTTGGCGAGAACTGGCAAGCCAGCCAGCCGATGCCGGACTGGAGGGATATGGAGAAGCGACGGAAGTGAGAGCAATTGAAAATTGAAGGTCAAGATGCAAACAAACTCACAAAAATCTAGGGACGAAAGAAAACCGATACATGCAACATTCGAGCGCGGCGCGAGATGGAACAAAGACCAAGAAAAACTTTGATTAGAACTTCCAGCCATTTAGGAGCATGAAGCCATCAAGATTGAGCCTCCCCATCTGAATTGGTCCACCGTTATGTTTAGGAGACGGAGGACAAGGAATGGCGAACAAGCG
>JAQCLA010000162.1 GCA_027592105.1 Pseudomonadota bacterium
CGCCACCGCCATCGAGACCACGAAGCCCGGTGTGCAAAAACCGCATTGTGACCCGTGATGATCGACCATCGCCTGTTGCACCGGGTGCAGCGCGCCATCGGGGCCTGCGATCCCTTCGACCGTGCGTACCGCCTGGCCTGCGAGTTGCGGCAAGAACAGGATGCAGGCGTTCAGCGCGCGCGCTGTCCCGTCGGGTGCGGTCACCATCACCGTGCAGGCGCCGCAATCGCCCTCGTTACAGCCTTCCTTGGTGCCGGTGAGCCGCCGTTGCTCGCGCAGCCAGTCAAGCAGCGTCGCGGTCGGGGGCGCATCGACATCCACAGGTTCCCCGTTCAGAAGAAACCGGATCGTCATGAGATCAGCCTGCCGCGATACCTGTATTCGGGGGGGTCGTCCGGCGCTCGATGCGGCGTAGAGCGCGGCCCCAAAGTTGTACGACCACCGCCTAGAAAAGCGGTGTTGCGCCGATATTGCAAGCTTTCGCTTGCGTCGGGTCGCATGGCGCATCGGCTGCGCCCGATTTCTGTGCAATCCGCGAGGTTGCGGTTCCATCGCGCGTGGGGCTGGGGTAGCGTGCGGCTATGGCCGATCCAAAATTCATTCACCTGCGCTTGCACACGGAATATTCGCTGCTCGAAGGGGCGATGCGGGTGAAAAAGCTGCCCGGTATGGTGGCCGATGCGGGCATGCCCGCCGTCGCCGTGACCGATAGCAACAACATGTTTTGCGCCTTGGAGTTTTCGGAAACTGCCATCAAGGCAGGGGTGCAGCCGATCATCGGCTGCCAGATCGATGTCGATTACGACCCTGTCCGCCCTGGCGAGCGGCCCGTGCCGCCCGCGGCACTTGTGCTTTTGGCGCAAGACCGCTCGGGCTATGAGAATTTGATGAAGCTGAACTCGGCGCTGTATCTGCGCGGGGATGGCAGCGCGCCGCATGTCACGCTGGATGAGTTGGCCACGCATGGGGCAGGGCTGATTTGTCTGACGGGTGGGCCTGATGGGCCCTTGGGCCGCTTGCTGCGCACCGGCAATCACGCCAAGGCCGAGGCGCTTTTGACGCGGCTGGCCGCGATCTATCCCGACAGGCTGTATATCGAATTGCAGCGCCACCCGGGCGAGGGCGGTTTGCCCGAGGCCGAGCAAATGACCGAGCGGCCAAGTATCGAATTGGCCTATGCGCGCGATCTGCCGCTGGTGGCGACCAATGATGTTTATTTCCCGAAAGCCGATATGTTTCAGGCCCATGACGCGCTGATCTGTATCGCGCAGGGTGCCTATGTCGATCAATCTGAGCCGCGCCGCCGCCTCAGCCCGCAGCATTATTTCAAATCGCCCGAAGAGATGGCGACACTTTTCGCCGATCTGCCCGAGGCGCTGGAAAACACGGTCGAGATCGCGCGGCGCTGTGCCTATCGCGCGCGCACCCATGCCCCGATCCTGCCGCGCTTTGCCGAGGATGAGGTGGAGGAATTACGCCGTCAGGCCCGCGCGGGGCTTGCCGCGCGTCTGGCGGTGATCCCCCATGCAGCCTCGGTCGCGGAATATGAGGCACGCCTTGATTTCGAACTGGGCATTATCGAGGGGATGGGGTTTCCCGGTTACTTCCTCATCGTGGCCGATTTCATCAAATGGGCCAAGGATGCGGGTATTCCCGTGGGTCCGGGTCGTGGATCGGGGGCGGGTAGCCTTGTGGCCTATGCGCTGACGATCACCGACCTTGATCCGCTGCGCTATTCGCTGCTGTTCGAGCGATTCCTCAACCCCGAGCGTGTGTCGATGCCCGATTTCGACATCGATTTCTGCATGGACCGCCGCGAAGAGGTGATCCGCTATGTGCAGGAGAAATACGGCCGCGACCGGGTGGGCCAGATCATCACCTTCGGCGCGCTTTTGTCCAAGGCCGCCGTGCGCGATGTGGGCCGCGTGCTGCAAATGCCCTTTGGTCAGGTGGATCGGCTGTCGAAAATGATCCCCGTCGAAGGGGTCAAGCCCGTCTCGATCACGCAGGCCGTGACGCAAGAAGAGCGCATCCGCGAAGAAATGCGCGAAACCGAGCAAGACCGCCGCGAGGGGCGCACCAACCCCGTGCGTCGCCTGTTCGATTATGCCGAAAAGGTCGAGGGGCTTTTGCGCAATGCCTCGACCCATGCGGCGGGTGTGGTGATCGCCGACCGGCCGCTTGACGCGCTGGTGCCGATCTACCGCGATCCGCGCTCGGATATGCCGGCCACGCAGTTCAACATGAAATGGGTCGAACCCGCCGGTCTGGTCAAATTCGACTTTCTTGGCCTCAAGACACTGACCGTGGTGCAAAACGCCATCGCCTTGATCCATGCCAGCGGTCGCCAACTGCATGAAGGCCCCGATGGTGCGCACCTTTATGCGCCTGCGCCGGGGGCCGAGAACCAGATCAACGCCATCCCGCTCGATGATCCCAAGACCTATGCGCTTTATGCCTCCGCCAAGACGGTTGCGGTGTTCCAAGTGGAAAGCTCGGGCATGATGGATGCGCTCAGGCGCATGAAGCCCACCTGTATCGAGGATATCGTGGCGCTGGTGGCGCTTTACCGCCCCGGCCCAATGGAAAACATCCCCGCCTATTGCGAGGTCAAGAACGGCCTGCGGCCGCTGGAATCGATCCACCCCTCGATCGACCATATCTTGCAAGAAACCCAAGGCATCATCGTTTACCAAGAACAGGTGATGGAAATCGCGCAGGTCATGGCGGGCTATTCGCTTGGCGGTGCCGACCTTTTGCGCCGCGCCATGGGCAAGAAGATCGCCGAGGAGATGGCTAAGGAACGCCCCAAATTCATCGAAGGGGCGACCGCCAACGGCGTGAGCCAGCAAAAGGCAGGCGAGGTGTTCGACCTGCTCGAGAAATTCGCCAATTACGGCTTCAACAAATCCCATGCCGCGGCCTATGCGGTGGTCAGCTACCAAACCGCATGGCTCAAGGCCAATCACCCGGTCGAGTTCATGGCAGCCGTTATGAATTGCGATATCCACCTGACCGAGAAACTCGCGATTTACCGCCAAGAGGTGGCAAGGCTGGGTATCGAGGTTGTGCCACCATGCGTCAATCGTGCGGCCGCGAGCTTTACGGTTGCCGAGGGCAAGATCCTTTATGCGCTGGGCGCGCTCAAGAATGTGGGCGTCGATGCCATGCGCCTGATCGTCGAGGCGCGGGGGGATAAGCCCTTCCGCTCGCTGTTCGATTTCGCCCGCCGGGTCGATTTGAAACGTGTGGGCAAACGTTCGCTGGAAATGCTGGCGCGTGCAGGCGCGTTTGATGCGCTTGATCGCAACCGCGCAAGGGTCTTTGCCGGGCTTGATGCGCTGGTGGCCTATTCGGCCGCGATCCATGATGCGGCCGCCTCCGATCAGGTTTCGCTTTTCGGCGAAGCAGGCGATGACCTGCCCGAGCCGCGCCTGCCCGACACCGAGGATTGGCTGCCCGCCGCGCGGCTTGCCTCCGAGCATGCGGCAGTGGGCTTTTACCTCTCGGGTCATCCGCTGGATGATTACCTGCCCGCGCTGGCGCGCAAGGGTGTGCTGACACTGTCTGATGTGATGGCCAAGGTGCAAGGCGGGGCCTTTGTGGCGCGCATGGCGGGGGCGGTCTCCTCGCGCCAAGAGCGGAAATCGCAAAAGGGCAATCGCTTTGCCTTCGTGGCGCTCTCCGATCCGACGGGGCTTTACGAGGTGACGATGTTCTCCGATGTGCTCGATGTCGCGCGGCCCCATCTCGAGACGGGGATGAATATCCTGCTGCAGGTCGAGGCGACATTCGAGGCCGATCAGCTCAAACTGCTCTGCCGGGGCGTGCAGCCGCTTGATGCCGCTGTCGCGAGTGCCTCCACGGGCCTACGTGTCTTTGTCGATGGTGCGGCCGGGATCGCCTCGGTACAATCGCTGCTCGCGCGGATGGCCAGTGACGCGGCACGCGCTGTGCGTGGGCCGATCCATCTGTGCCTGATGGCCCCCGATCTGCCCGGCGAGGTCGAGCTTGTCTTGGGCGATGATTTTCCCGTCTCGCCACAGATCAAAGGCGCGCTGCGTGCCATGGACGGGGTCGTGACAGTCGAAGAGGTCTAATCCCCCTTCCCAAGGTCGCGCGCCAAGCCTAGCCTCGCGCCATGAGCGCCACCACCACCGCCCCTTTGCTTGACAGCCGCGCGTCTTGGATGCGGCTTGGCCTGTCGTTGTTGATCTCGCTGATCGGCAATGTCGGCATGTGGTCAATCATCGTCATCATGCCCGCGATGCAGGCCGAGTTCGGCGTCGACCGGGCCGATGCGGCAATCCCCTATACGCTGACGATGATTGGCTTTGCGGCCGGCAATTTCGTGATCGGGCGCGCGGTGGATCGCTTTGGCGTGGCGCGGGCCTTGGCCGCATCGGCGCTCTTGATGGCGGCGGGCTTTGCTGCGGCGGCGCTTGCCCCCAACATCGCCACGCTTTCGGCGCTGCAACTGCTGATCGGCTTTGGCACCGCGACCAGCTTCGGGCCGCTCATCGCCGATGTCAGCCAATGGTTCTTCAAGCGGCGCGGCATCGCGGTCGCGATGATCGCATCGGGCAATTACCTCTCGGGTGCGATCTGGCCCTTGATCTTGGCCGATATCCTTGCCGGTCCCGGCTGGCGGACCGCCTATTTGGTGATTGCCGCAAGCGCCCTTTTCATCATGCTGCCCGCCACATGGCTGTTGCGCCGCCCGCTGCCCGCCGGCGCGATGGAGGCCGCCGACACCGCCGCCGCCGCCCGCGCGCGCGACAGCGGGCTTGGCACCCGCGCCCTCACTTGGCTTTTGGCGGCAGCTGGGATCGGCTGCTGCGTGGCCATGTCCATGCCGCAGGTCCATATCGTCGCCTATTGCGCGGATCTGGGCTATGGCCCTGCGGTCGGTGCAGAAATGCTCAGCCTGATGCTGATGGGCGGTGTCGCCTCACGGCTGATCTCGGGGCTGTTGGCCGACCGGCTGGGCGGGGTGATGACGCTTCTGATCGGCTCCACCCTGCAAATGCTGGCCTTGATGCTCTATCTGCCCAGCACCGGGCTGACCTCGCTCTATCTTGTCTCGCTGATCTTCGGGCTCAGCCAAGGGGGCATCGTGCCTGCCTATGCGATCATCGTGCGCGAATACCTGCCCGCCCGCGAGGCAGGGGCAAAGGTGGGTTTCGTTATCATGGCCACGATTCTCGGCATGGCGCTTGGCGGCTGGCTGTCGGGGCTGATCTACGACCTCACTGGCTCCTACCGCTGGGCCTTTATCAATGGCATCGGCTTCAATGCGCTGAATGTGGCGATCATGCTCTACATCATCGCAAGATCACGCCCACGCAGACCCGCGGCATTGCCTGCCTGACCCGCATTCAGGTGAACGCCCCCCATCTTTGCTTCCCAAATACTCCGGGGGGAACGGCCAAGGGCCGTCGGGGGGCAGAGCCCCCCGTAAACTCAAGAAACGGGGCAGTGCACCCCGCCTTGTTCACCAATGCGGCGGCTTTTGATCGGCCAAGGGCACGCTGCCCCCTGCCGCATATTCACGCTCTGCCTCGCGTGCCATGATCATCTCGACGCGGCGGGTCAGCCGGGCGATCTCGCTGTCTTGGCGCGCAACGACCTCCGACAGATCATCGACCATCCGCGCCAAATGGGCGATGCGTTCTTCATAGGCGGTCATATCGGTCATCTGGCCTCACTTTGCCGCCATCGCGGCGCTTCGGTCTTTCTTCTACAGCTTGCCCGCGTCGCGCACACC
>JAQCLA010000163.1 GCA_027592105.1 Pseudomonadota bacterium
GTCAGCTGATAGGCCGTGACCGGGTCGATCACGCGTTGGCGGTTCGACATGATCGCCGGTGCCAAGCCAGTATCGAGGGATGCGAATTGGCAATCGGGGCAAAGCCGTTGATCATGGCGATAGACCGTATTGCCCCAGCGATCCTGAATCCGGTCCACCAGCGTCGGGTCCACCCTTTCACCGCCATTGGCGAACATGGCGTAAGAGGCGACCATGCGAAACAGGGTGGTTTCCTGACTGCCCAGCGCATTCGCCAAGAAAGGCTGCATATCGTCATAGACGCCGAAACGTTCGGCATAGCGCGCGATGGTTTCCATACCGACATCTTGGGCCAAGCGCACCGTCATCAGGTTGCGGCTCATTTCGATCCCGGTCCTGAGCGGCGATGGACCATAGAAGCGTTCAGAGGCGTTCTGCGGCCGCCAGATCCCTTCGGGGGTTTCCAGCTCGATCGGGGCATCGATGACGATGGTGTTGGGGCTGTAGCCGGAATCGAGCGCTGCCGCATAGACCAGCGTCTTGAAGGCCGATCCCGGCTGACGCGTAGCCTGTGTCGCGCGGTTGAAGCTGGAGTGCTGATAGGAAAAGCCGCCCTGCATCGCCAGAACACGGCCAGAATTCACATCCATCGCCATGAAGCCGCCCTGCACCTCGGGCACTTGGCGCAGCGACCAGCGCAAGAAGCTGCCATCGCTGTCACGGGTCAAGGCGCGCACATGCACCACATCACCCACCGCCAACAGATCATCGGGGCCGCGTGCTTGGCTTCCGCGATTGCCTTCGGCATCGACGGGGCGCGCCCATGTCACATCCTCGGCAAGGATCAGATGCGCCTCCGGGTCATGATCCAGCCCTTCGATCCCGATGCGCGCGCGCTGCCCATCGACCTCAATCACCACGGCGACCGACCAGCCCGCGATATCGCGTGCTACGGTGGTCTCGGCCAAGGCTTGGCGCCATGCAGCCTCATCAGCCAGAAGCTCGGGCGCAAGTCGCGCGGGCGCGCCACGCCACATGCCGCGATCGCGGTCATAGCTTTCCAAGGCGCGGCGCAGCGCGACCTCGGCCACGCGCTGCAGGCTTTCATCCATGCTCGCACGCACCGCATAGCCGCCCGACAAGAACTCGCTCTCGCCATATTGCGCCGAAAGCTGGCGGCGGATCTCATCGGTGAAATAGTTGCGCGGCGGCATCGCGGTGCGGAATGGCTCGATGTGGCCGCCTTGGACGGTTTCAAGCGCCGTGGCCTGCGCAAGCTCCATTTCAGCACGCGCTATATAGCCGTTCTCATACATCTCGCGCAGCACATAGTTGCGGCGGCTGATCGCGCGATCGTAATCGCGCACCGGGTGAAAATTCGACGGCGCTTGCGGCAGCGCGGCCAGATAGGCCGCCTGTTCCAGCGTCAGCGATTCGAGATTGGTGTTGAAATAGGTCTGGGCCGCCGCAGCCACGCCATAGGAATTCTGGCCAAGGAAGATCTCGTTGAGATAAAGCTCAAGGATGCGTTCCTTGCTCAGCGCGGTTTCGATCCGGGCGGCAAGGATGATCTCGCCCACCTTACGCTCGACCGTGCGCGACCCATCGAGCAGGAAGTTCTTCATCACCTGCTGGGTGATGGTCGAGGCGCCGCGCACATCGCGCCCGCGCGAGCGGACAGCCTCGACAAAGGCCGCCGCAATGGCACGCGGATCATAGCCGCCGTGCTGATAGAAATTGCGATCTTCCGCCGAAACAAAGGCATGGGCCACCAGATCGGGGATTTCCTCGGCCGGCACGAACAAGCGGCGCTCGGCGGCGAATTCATCCACGATCATCCCTTCGCGCGAATAAATCCGGCTGATCGTGGGGGGCGCGTAATTGGCCAAGGCGTCATGGCCGGGCAGGTCATGGGAATAGATGTAAAGCACGCCGCCCACGGCCATGGCGATTGCGATCGCGCCAAGGGTCACGGCGCTGAAGATCGCGCCGAAAAAGCCAATTGTGAATCGGATCATGCGATCAGTCCGCCTGTCATGGCCATCGTATAATGTGCGGCACGGGCCGGGTCAAAACACATAGGCGCGATATCAGTTTGCGGCGACCACCTCATTGACGCAACAAGGACATGCGCGCAGCATCCGCCGCCGTCCACTCCATGATCGCCGCGATGATCGCGCCTTGCATCACCGCGCGCCAATCGGGGTCGCGGATGTTGCGCAGATCCGCCTCATCCGACATGAAGCCGATCTCCAACAAGACCGAAGGGATATCGGCGGCGCGCAACACGGTAAAACCCGCCTCGCCCATCGGCCGACGATGCAGCCGCAGATCGGCCGCGCCGATTTTGTCGACAAGTGCCGCGGCAAAGGCCGTGCTGCGGGGTGCGGTATCGACACGCGCCAGATCCATCAGCACCCCCGCCACCACATCATCGGCACCATGCAAATCGATCCCCTGCAAAAGATCGGCGCGATCATGTTGTTCGGCCAGTGCCGCCGCCGCCGCATCCGAGGCGGTATCGGACAAGGTATAGACCGTGGCGCCGCGCGCGCGCCCCTCGGCCAGGGCATCAGCATGGACCGAAATGAACAGATCCGCCCCGACCGCGCGCGCCATGGTCACCCGCGCAGGCAAAGGCACGAAAACATCGGCCTCACGCGTCAGCACCACATCGACCAAACCCGTGCGGCGCAGCGCATCGCGGAGTTCACGCGAAAAGGTCAAAACGAGATCCGCCTCGGTAAAGCGCCCACGCACGGCGCCGGGGTCGACCCCGCCATGGCCGGGGTCGATCGCCACCACCAAGCGCCCGTCATCTTGGGGCCGCGCACCCATTTGCAGCACGGCTTGCGGGGCCTGTGCCTCGGGGGGGACGACTGTCGCTGCGGCAAATCTTGTGGCGGAAACCGGCACCAGACGGAGGGTGACACGCGCCTGTCCCGACTGGGGATCGCTTGTCATTTCAACAGTTTGCGGCTGTAATGGCTGGGCCAAATCCAGCACCAGTCGCGACCAGCCCGCCATCCGCGCAGGCCCCGCCGCAGCCGCGGTGATCGCGGCGGGCCAATCGACCATCTCCGTCCAGTCACCAAAGGCGACTTCGCGAAAATCGATCACGATGCGGTCAGGATCAGCAAGGCTGAAAACACGATACGGCACGGGCTGGCTTAACCCGATATCGAGGGTCACACCATGCTCATCGCCGCTGACATGGCTGGCCTCGGGCAATAGCCGCGCCAAGGCGGCCAGATCCGCGCCGGTTTGCGCGCTGACGGCAAGGCCGGACAAAAACAACAAACATGCCGCGCAAAACGGCCTCAAGACTGCTCGCATCACAGGGTTTCATCCCGGAGTTCTTCAATTATCGAAAGTTTAGCAGACGCGAGCGCAACACCCAAGGCCGGATCGCACCGCCCTAACGCCGCGCGGCGAAAAAGGCAGATAGCCGCGCCACACCTTCGGCGATCTCATCGGTGCCACGCGCATAAGACAGCCGCAAGAAACGCGCGCCGCGTGTCTTGTCGAAATCAAGCCCCGGTGTGACGGCAACGCCCGCCTCGGCCAAGATCTCGGCCGACAGGGCCAAGCTGTCATCGGTATAGGCCGAGACATCGACATAGATGTAAAAGGCCCCATCGGCAGGTGCGCTTTGCGTCAGACCGGCAGCGGCAAGCCCTGCCAGCACGATGCGCCGGTTCTCGGCATAGACGGCGCGATGGGCATCAAGTTCGGCCCGCCCCTCGGGGCTGAGGGCTGCAAGTGCTGCGATCTGGCTGGCATGGGCGGGGCAGATGAACATGTTCTGCGCCAGCCGTTCGACCACGCGCACATGATCAGGCGGCACCACCATCCAGCCAAGCCGCCAGCCCGTCATCGAAAAATACTTGGAGAAGGAGTTGATGACATAGACATCATCGGTCACTTCCAGCGCGCTGACCGCCCGCCCCTCATATTGCAGCCCGTGGTAAATCTCGTCTGAAATCAGCGCGATATCATGGGCCGTACAGCCATCGGCCAGCGCGGCAAGGGCGGGTTTATCCAGCATCGTGCCGGTCGGATTGGCGGGGCTTGCCACGATCAACCCGTCCAGATCGGCCGACAGATGCGCAGGCGTGGGTTGATAGCGCGTGTCGATCTCGGTCGTCAGGCCCACGGGCGTCAAGCTCATCGCGGTCAGGATCTGGCGGTAGGAGGGGTAGCAAGGTTCGCCCAACCCCACCCGCGCGCCTGCATCGAAAAGTGCCGAAAAGGCCAAGATGAAACCACCCGAGGCCCCCGAGGTCAGCACCACGCGGGCCGGGTCGAGGTCGAGGTCATACCATTCGCCGTAAAGCGCCGCGATCGCTGCGCGCAGATCGGGCCTGCCCAAGGCGACGGTATAGCCCAAAGGCCCTGCTGCCATCTCGGCGGCCAGCCTTTCGCGCGCGACCGTGGGCGCGCCTGTGCCGGGCTGGCCCACCTCCATATGGATGATGTGGCGCCCGGCCTCTTCGGCGGCGCGCGCGGCCTCCATCACATCCATCACGATAAAGGCATCGACAGCGCTACGGCGGGAATTGCGCATATTGGGGCTCCGGGCTTGTGCGCCTGCCTTGAACCAGCCCGCGCGCGCCGCGTCAACGCATGCCCTCGCAAAGGGGGAGGTGCGGCCAAGCGCGGGTAGCGCGCTTGCGCAAATATGCTAAGTTGGATTTGATCCGTGACCGACCAACGACAGAAAGCCCAACGCCCGTGTTCAAAAAATTCGCCGCCCTGACGCTTGCCCTTGCCTTTGGCCTTGCCGCACCCGCCGCCGCAACAGATCTCGACAATCTCAGCGCGGCCGAGCGGGCCGCCTTTCGTGCCGAGGTGCGCGCCTATCTTTTGGAGAACCCCCAAGTGCTGATGGAGGCCATCGCCGTTCTGGAGCAACAACAGGCCGAGGCCGAGTTGAACCGCGACAGCGTGGCGGTCGCGGCCAATGCCGACGCGCTGTTCGGCTCGGCCTTCGATGTCGTCGTGGGCAATCCCGCGGGCGATATCACCATCGTCGAGTTCATGGATTACCGCTGCAGCTTTTGCCGCCGCGCCCATCCCGAAGTCATGGATCTGATCAATTTCGACGGCAATATCCGGCTGATCATCAAGGAGTTTCCGATCTTGGGCGAGCAGTCGGTTTTGGCCTCGCGCTTTGCCGTGGCCACGCGGCTGGCCTTGGGCGATGAGGCTTATTTCGCAGTGCATGACGCGCTGATGAATATGCGCGGCGACATGAGCATCCCCGCCTTCGAGGCGCTGGCCACTTCGCTGGATCTGGATGGCGCGGCGATCATCGCGGCGATGAATGATCCGCTGGTACAGACCACGATCGATTACAACTACGCGCTTGGCCAAGAGCTTGCGATCACAGGCACGCCAAGCTTTGTCTTCGGCGATCAAATGGTGCGGGGCTATGTGCCGCTTGAGGGCATGCAACAGATCGTGGCGATGCTGCGCGAGAACGCGAACTGACACCCATCACCTGTCCCTGAAAAAGAAAAAGGGCGTCCCTTGGGGACGCCCTTTTTCGTGATCATATCAGCCTTTCGACCACCAGCCGCGACGGCGCGGCTTGTCCGGGGAGGCGGGGGTGGCTGCGCTTTCGACGACTTCGGCCACGGGTTCTGGTGCTGGTACCGGCTCTGGTGCCGGTGCGGGCTCCGGTGTTGCCGCTGCGGCGACAAGGGCGGCGTCAGGCGTCGGCGAAACCTCGACGCTGGCTGCGGACTTGGCGCGGCTACGGCTGCGCGGCTTTGCGGCGGGG
>JAQCLA010000164.1 GCA_027592105.1 Pseudomonadota bacterium
GTTGATCGCGACGATGACCTTGCTGTCTTTCATGCCGGCCAAATGCTGGATCGCACCGGAAATACCGACAGCGACGTAAAGATCGGGTGCCACGACCTTACCGGTCTGACCCACCTGCCAGTCATTGGGCGCATAACCCGAATCGACCGCTGCGCGCGATGCGCCGACCGCGGCACCCAGCTTGTCGGCCAGCCCCTCGATCAACGCGAATTGCTCTTGGCTGCCGACGCCGCGACCGCCCGAGACGACGATCCCCGCGCTGGTCAGTTCGGGGCGGTCGGAATTGGCCGTCTTATCCTCGACCCATTCCGACAGCCCGCTTGCCGCCGCCGTGGCCAAGGCCTCGACCGGTGCGTTATTGCCCGTCGCTGCCGCCTCGAAACCGGCGGTGCGGATGGTCATGACCTTGACCTTGTCACCCGATTTCACCGTCTGGATGGCATTGCCCGCATAGATCGGGCGCTCGAATGTCTCTGCATCGATCACGGCAGTCACTTCCGAGATGACCATCACATCAAGAAGGGCCGCCACGCGCGGCAGCACATTCTTTGCATCCGAGGTCGCCGGCGCCGCGATATGGCTATAGCCCCCGGAAAGCGAGACCAAAAGATCGGCAACAGGCTCGGCCAGCATGTGGCAAAAGCCGTGATCGCCCGCAAAAATCACCTTGGACACACCGGCAAAACTGGCCGCTTGGGCCGCTGCCGCGTCACCGCCTTGACCGGCGACCAGCACATGCACATCGCCCAAGCCCGACACCGCACTCAGCGCCTTGGAGACCTGATCGGCCGCCAATTGCCCGTTCGTCACATCCGCAAGAAGAAGAACAGCCATCAGATCACCCCCGCTTCGTCTTTGAGTTTCGCAATCAGCTCATCGACCGACCCAACCTTGACGCCCGCCTTGCGGCTGCCCGGCTCGACGGTCTTGATCACCGTCAGGCGCGGCGTGACATCAACCCCGTAATCGGCGGCGGTCTTTTCATCGAGGGGCTTTTTCTTTGCCTTCATGATGTTGGGAAGGCTGGCGTAGCGCGGCTCGTTCAGGCGCAGATCGACGGTCACGATCGCGGGCATCTTGACCTTGATCGTCTGAAGGCCGCCATCAACCTCGCGGGTGACAATGGCATGATCGCCTTCAACGGCCAATTCGCTGGCAAATGTTGCCTGCGCCCAGCCCAAGAATGCGGCAAGCATTTGGCCCGTGGCGTTCATGTCGTTATCGATAGCCTGCTTGCCCGCCAGCACAAGGCCAACGCCCTCTTCCTTGGCGACGGCGGCCAAGATCTTGGCGACGGCCAGAGGCTCGATATCTTGCTGCACATCTTCGGTCGCGGTGACCAGAATGGCGCGGTCCGCCCCCATGGCGAGTGCGGTACGCAGCGTCTCTTGCGCCTGCTTTACACCGATCGAGACGACGATGACCTCTTCGGCCTTGCCGGCTTCTTTTAGGCGGATCGCCTCTTCGACCGCGATTTCGTCAAAGGGGTTCATCGACATCTTTACATTGGCGAGATCGACCCCCGAACCATCCGCCTTGACGCGGACCTTCACGTTGTAGTCGATCACGCGCTTGACGGGCACAAGTACCTTCATCGCGTTTCTCCTCTTGGCGACGCTGTGGCGTCGGAAAACCTTCAAGCGGCAGTGTTAGTGCTTTCGGGGTGTCGAAAACAGGTCAAAATCGACGCGGTAGGGTTCATCGACGCCGCGTCACGGCGCGCTTGGCGCAATCAGCGCCGATCACAGCGCCTTGCGCGCCCGAAGTGCCGCCGAAATCGTGCCGTCATCGAGATAGTCAAGCTCACCCCCGATCGGCACACCTTGCGCAAGCGAGGTCACGGCAACCCCCTGCCCCGCGAGCGCATCGGCGATGTAATGGGCCGTGGTTTGCCCATCGACCGTGGCGTTGAGCGCCAAGATCACCTCGCCCACCCTCTCGCCCGTCACCCGGTCGATCAGGCGCGGGATGCGCAGATCCTCGGGGCCGACATCATCGAGCGCCGAAAGCGTACCGCCCAGCACATGGTAGCGCCCGGCAAAAACCTTGCCGCGCTCCATCGCCCAAAGATCGGCCACATCTTCGACGACGCAGATCTGGCCATTGGCGCGCGTGTCATCGGTGCAGATGGGGCAAAGATTGCCTGTGCCGATATTGCCGCAATTGAGGCATTCGCGGGCTGTTTCGGCCACCCGGCTCATCGTCTCGGCCAAGGGGCGCATCAAGGCACCGCGCTTTTTGATCAAATGCAAAACTGCACGCCGCGCCGAACGGGGGCCAAGCCCCGGCAAGCGCGCCATGATCTCGATCAGCGCTTCGATATCCTTGGGCGCGTCGCTCACGGATCAGAACGGCAATTTCATACCAGGCGGAAGGCCCATCCCCTCGGTCAGCTTGCCGAGTTCCTCTTGGCTTTTTTCCTGTGCCTTGGATTGGGCATCCTTGATCGCGGCAAGGATCAGATCCTCGACCACTTCCTTGTCGTCTTTGTTGAAGATCGAAGGATCGATATCAAGACCGACCAATTCGCCCTTGGCGGTGGCCGTTGCCTTGACCAGACCCGCGCCGGATTGGCCCTCCACCGTCATGGAGGCCAGCGAATCTTGCATCTCGGCCATCTTGGTCTGCATCTCTTGCGCCTGTTTCATCAGCTTGGCCATGTCGCCAAGCCCACCAAGCCCGCCCAAACCCTTCAGCATCGATCACATCTCCATCTGTCAGTATCACAACACAGTTACGCAGGCGGCATCACCGCCACAAGCGCGCTATTCATCCTCGAACGGATCCCAATCTTCTGGCAGATCATCGGGATCGGGCAGTTCCGGCAGCGCCTCGGCCTGTGCGGCGGCCAAAAGCTCGGCGCGGGTGCGAATGGCGGCGATACGCGCCTTTGGAAAGGCCGTTTTGACCGCTTGCAAAAGCGGGTGACGCTCGAGCTCGGCGGCGATAGCGCGGCTGGCGGCTTGGTCTTGTTCGGCGATTGTCGGCGCGCCGCCTTCATTGGCAAGCGAGATGATCCAATTGGCCCCCGTGGCCAGTTGCAAGGCCCGTTTGAGGCGCTGCACCAAATCAGCGGGCGCATCATCGGTTAGCTGAAACTCCATCCGCCCCGGCGCATAGCTGATCAGGCGCAGGCAATTCTTGACCTCGATCAGCAGCTTGATATCGCGGGTCTCTTCGATCAGCGCCACGACGCTGGCAAAGCTGGGGTAAAGCGACAAATCGGGGCCGGGCGCTTGTTGCAAGGCCGCTTGCACCGCACCGCCGCCACTACCACCACCACCGATGCGCGGCGGCTGAAGCTGGGCACGCGGCCCGGCACTAGGGGCCATTGCCCCCGATGAGCGCACACCACCCCCATCCGCTGGGGGCGGGGTCGATTGCAGCTTTTTGACCAAATCGCCGGGCGTGGGCAGATCGGCCACATGGGTCAGCCGGATCACCGCCATTTCGGCCGCCATCATGGCGTTGGGGGCAAGGGCGACCTCTTCCAGCGCCTTGAGCAGCATCTGCCACATCCGCGTCAAAACCCGCATCGGCAGGCGATCGGCCAAGGCGCGGCCACGGATGCGTTCCTCGGGGGCGATGGTGGGGTCTTCGGCGGCCTCAGAGGTGATCTTCACCACCGATAGCCAATGGGTGATCTCGGCCAGATCGCGCAACACGGCGACGGGGTCGGCCCCATCGGCATATTGCCCGCCCAGCTCACTGAGCGCGCCGGCCGCATCGCCGCGCATGATCGCCTCGAACAAATCCAACACCCGGCCACGATCCGCCAAACCCAGCATCGCGCGCACCTGCGTTGCTGTCGTCTCACCCGCGCCATGGGCGATGGCCTGATCTAAAAGGCTCATCGCGTCGCGCACCGACCCTTCGGCGGCGCGCGTGATCAGCGCGAGCGCATCATCGGCGATCTGCGCGCCCTCTTTGGCGGCGACCTGTTGCAGATGGGCGATCATTACCTCGGGCTCGATCCGGCGCAGATCGAAACGCTGGCAGCGCGACAAGACCGTGACCGGCACTTTGCGGATCTCGGTCGTGGCGAACAGAAATTTCACATGCGGCGGTGGTTCCTCAAGCGTCTTGAGCAGCGCATTGAACGCGCTGGTCGAGAGCATGTGCACCTCGTCGATGATGAAGATCTTGTAGCGCGCCTGCGCCGCGCGGTAGCTGACCGTTTCGATGATCGCATCGCGGATGTTTTGGACGCCGGTATTGCTGGCCGCGTCCATCTCCATCACATCGACATGGCGGCCTTCGGTGATCGCGACACAATTCTGGCAGATACCACAAGGATCGGTCGTCGGCCCGCCCTGCCCGTCAGGTCCGATACAGTTCAACCCCTTGGCGATGATCCGCGCGGTCGTCGTCTTGCCGGTCCCGCGAATACCCGTCAGCATGAAAGCCTGTGCGATACGGTCGGCGGCAAAGGCGTTTTTCAGGGTGCGCACCATCGCATCCTGCCCGATCAGATCGGCGAATGTCGCTGGGCGATACTTGCGCGCCAGAACCTGATAGCCGGTGTCGGATGTGTCGGTCATTTTCCCTCGGACAGGTTGCTGGAATGAAACCTAGTGAAGCCGGGCGACAAGGTCCATGGTGAAGCGGCGCATCATTGTGCTAGCACCACATAACCCGAACCGAGGATCATGATGAGCGAGCACAAAGCACCCCCTTTTCTCTTGCGCCTGATGTCGCTGTTTTTCTGGGCAATGGCGCTTGCGGCCTTGGCCTTTTGGATGGGCGGCGCGGTCTGGCGCGGCGGGCTGTCGGGGCTGATCTCCGCGATTGGGCCGGGCAGCGTTGCGATTTTCGCGACCTTCCACATCCCTGCGGCGGTGGTGGGTATCTTGCTGTGGCAATGGCAGCGGCACGCCATGCCAAAGCTGCAGCGCGTCTTGCTCGAAGGGGCGACGCTTTATTTTATGGGCTCGGTGCTTTTGGGTATTTTTCTCAACTACCTGCTTGTCTCAACCTTGTGAGCCGCGCGTCGGTTGATGCGACCCTGACGGGGCTGCGCGCATCGCGCCTTTCGCGCGATAGGCTTGAGTGAGAGGCTGGACATCGACCCAAGCGGGGCTCGTTGTGGCTGCTTCCTTCCGGACCTGACCAGGTTGGCGAGGCGCCTGCCCGCGCCAACCTCTCGATGTCTCACATAGGCAAAAGCCCTGCGGCATGCAAGGCCAAGGGCTCAGCCCGGGTTGCGTTCGGCCCATCCCGCAAAGATGCGCTCGAGGAAGACCACGACGTAAAACAGCACGATCCCAAGGGCCGCCAGTGCGAAAAGCACGGCAAACATCAGCGGGTAGTCGGCACTGATCCGGCCGCTATCGAACAGATCGCCAAGGCCACGGCCATGCGGGCTGACGATTTCCATCAGGTTGGTTCCGATAAAGGCCAGCGTCACCGCGACCTTCAACGCGCCGAAGAACTCAGGCAGCGTCTTGGGCAGCGCGATCTTCCAGAAGATCGTGAAATTCGACGCGCCCAGCGAGCGCAGGATATCGCGATATTCCGGCTCCAAGGTCGACAGCCCGATCGAGACCGAGACCGCGATCGGAAAGAACGAGATCATGAAGGCGATCAACACGGTGTTGAAATCATGCTGGCCCACGAACATCAGCGCCACGATCGGCACAACGGTCGCCTTGGGGATGGCGTTGAAGCCCACCAAGATCGGGTAAAGCCCCTCGCGCGCGAAACGCGAAAAGCCCATCACCATGCCG
>JAQCLA010000165.1 GCA_027592105.1 Pseudomonadota bacterium
CCTTGGCAAGGACGCCCAAAGCATCCTATCACGCGCTCGCGCAATGGTGGCGCGGCTAAGGGCAAGACAAGCGTGACAAGCGACATGGGCAATCTGACGGATGCGGCTGGGCTCAGCCTTGTGGCCGATATCGGCGGCACGAATACCCGCGTCGCCTTGGCACGCGGCCCGGTGGTGGATCGCGCCACGGTGATGCGCCATGCCAATGCCGATCACCCCGATCTTGCATCGGTGCTGGCCCAGTATCTGGCCCAAAGCGACATCGCCGCCGATCAGATCAGCGGCATCTGTGTGGCCGCAGCCGGGCCCGTGCATGATGGCGTGGCGCAGCTGACCAATCTCGATTGGCAGATCGACCGCGCAACCCTTGGCCGCACGCTTGGCGCGGAAAAAGTCGCCGTGCTCAACGACCTCCAAGCCCAAGGTCATGCCATCGGCTATATCGATGCAGCCGATCTCGACATCATCATCGCCCAACCCGACGCCCCCGCCCATGCCGCCAAGCTGGTGGTAGGGCTTGGCACGGGCTTCAACGCTTGCCCGGTCTTCGATACCAGCGCCGGGCGTTTCGTCCCGCCCTCCGAGGCGGGGCATGTCAGCCTGCCCGCCCTTGGCGGCGCAATGGCCGATCTGACCGGCGCGATGATGAGGGATTTCGGCTTTGCCTCGGTCGAAGAGGTTCTCTCGGGGCGCGGCATCAGCTACCTGCACCGCGTCTTGCACGGCCAGATGGCCGAGCCTGCCGAGATCATGGCCAGCCTTGCCCAGCACGAAGCCAAGGCAAGCCAAACCGCCGCGGCCTTTGTGCAGATCATGGGCACGGTCGTGGGCGATCTGGCGCTCGCGCACCTGCCCTTTGGCGGCATTTATCTGGTGGGCGGGGTAACGCGCGCCTTTGGCCCCTATCTCGACCGCTTCGGCTTTGCCGATCATCTGCGCGCCAAGGGGCGTTTCGCGGGCTTTATGGACAGGTTCGGCGTATTCGTCGTGCGCGATGATTACGCGGCCTTGACGGGCTGCGCCTCGCATCTGGCCAAGCTCTAAATCCCGTAAAGCGCGCGATATTTCGCCTCCAAATAACCCAAGAGCGCCGCCTCTTGAACAGGCGCGCCTGTCGCATGCTCCACCGTCGCACGCGGTGTACGGAGCCCGCCATGCGTCTGCAGATTATCACGCAACCAACCCAAGGCCGGGGCAAGATCACCCTTGGCCAAGTCCTGATCCAACCCGGGCCGCGCATCGCGCAGCGCCGCATGCAGACAGCCCGCATAAACATTGCCAAGGCTATAGGTCGGGAAATAGCCAAACAGCCCCACCGGCCAATGCACATCCTGCAACACGCCATTGGCGGGGCGATCCACCGCAATTCCGAAATCGGCGGCGAAACGGTCGTTCCAGGCCGCCTCAAGATCACCCAGCGCCAGATCGCCGCCGATCAGCGCACGCTCCAGATCGAAGCGCAGCATGATATGCAGGTTGTAATGCACCTCATCGGCCTCGGTGCGGATATATCCCGCCGCCACACGGTTCACAGCACGCGCAAAATCCTCAGGGCTATTCACGGAAAGCGGCCCGAAATGATCGCGCATCCGCCCAAACAGCCAATGGCAAAAGGCAGGCGAGCGGCCAAGCTGGTTCTCGTAAATCCGGCTTTGGCTTTCATGCACCCCCATCGAGACGCCTTGGCCCAACACGCTCAGCCCGAAGTCTTGTGCGATGTTCTGTTCATAGCCCGCATGGCCTACCTCGTGGATAGTGGAATAGATGCAGCCCAAGGGCTCGGCCTCATCGATCCGCGTGGTGATGCGTACATCGTTGAAAGAGCCGGATGAAAACGGATGCACCGCCTCATCGATCCGGCCGCGCGTCAGGTCGTAGCCAAAGACCTGCGCCACCTCTTGGGCCAGCGCCAATTGCCCTGCCCGCGGGAAATGCCCGGTCAGCACGGGTGCGGGGGGCGCATCTCGCAAGGCGGCGCGCAGATCCACCAGCCCGGGCCGTATCCGGTCAAACAGCGAAGCGATCTCGGCACCGGTGATGCCGGGCTCATACCCATCCAAAAGCGCGTCATAAGCATCACCGCCATCGGCCAAAGCCGCAGCTTCGGCGCGGCGCAGATCGATGACTTGCCCCAGCACAGGCAAAAAGCCCGCCAGATCATCAGCCTTGCGCGCCGCGGCCCACTTGCCTTGCGACACAGAGGTGACGCGCGCGATTTCGGCGGCCAAATCCCCCGGCACGCGGCACGCACGGCTGTAGCTATGGGCAATGAGGCGCAGCTGTGCGGCCTCAGCCTCGGTGCCGGGCGTGGCATGCTCCAGCCATTCCCCGATACGCGGATCGGTGCGCCGCGCATGCAACACACCCTCTAGCGCTGCCATTTCTTCACCGCGTTGCAGTGCCGCACCGCGCGGCATCATGGTTTCTTGGTCCCAGCCCAAACGCCCCATCACCTGCCCGAGCGCCTCGGTCTCGCGCTGAAAGGCTAAAAGATCGCCAAGCGCGCTCATGCTTTGGCCCCTTTCACGCTTTGGGCCATGGGGTACATGCACAAGAACCGCGCGCGCAGCACCAGTGTCAGCACGGCCACCGCCCCCAGCTGATGCCAGATTGCGATATACCAAGGCGAGGAATGCATCACGGTGACAATCCCCAAGACCATCTGCGCGAAAATCGCGACCAAGACCCAATCAAAGGCCCGTCTGGTCGCCATGCGCGCGCTGCGCCTTGCGGCAAACCAGACACCGATGGCCAGCGCCAAGATCACATAGCCCACCATTCGGTGAATGAACTGCACAGTGCCGTCATTCTCGAACAGGTTGCGCCAGAGCGGCTCGATCGCCCACATGCCGGGCGGGAAAAATCCCCCCGCCATCAAGGGCCAATCAATGTAATTGCGCCCCGCGTCGATCCCCGCGACCAGCGCGCCGATCAGAATTTGTACGAAACTCAGATGCAACAGCCCCGTCGACATGCCCTTGAGTTTGCGATCACCTTCACGCCGGGCTGCCATCAGCGCGGCCTCCTCGCGGCCAAGCTTCATGATGAACCACGCGATCAGCCCAAGGATCAGGAAAGCCAGCCCCAGATGCGTGGCCAAGCGGTAGGAGGCGACCGAGATCATGCCTTCCTGCAGGCCCGAATGCACCATCCACCACCCAATGGCACCCTGCAGGCCGCCCAAGCCTCCCAGCAACAGCAAACGCACCGTCCAACCGGGTGGGATGTTGCGGCTGGCCAAAAGCCCGAAAAATCCCACAGCCCAGACAAGCCCGATCACCCGCCCCAGTTGCCGATGCCCCCATTCCCACCAATAGATCACCTTGAATTCCGCAAGGCTCATGCCCCGGTTCATCAACTGATATTGCGGGATCTGGCGATAGGCGTCGAACTCGGCTTGCCAATCCTGCGCATTCATCGGTGGCACAGCCCCCGACAAGGGTGCCCATTCGGTGATCGACAACCCCGAATCCGTCAACCGCGTCAGCCCACCTACGGCCACCATCGTGACCACGAGCGCAAACAACACCATCAACCAAGCCCGCACCAATCGGCGTGCAAGCCCTGTGTCACGGGTCACGCCACCGGGCGTGGCGACGGGTTTCTGGGCGCTGTCCACCTCTTGGAAAATGCTGCGCGTCTTTGCCATGAGCTGTCCCCTTCTCTCTTGGCCACAGACCTATCGCGCGACCGCCCCCCCTTCAAGCGACTGCGGCAAGGCGTCCAATCTCTTCTCTGTTTCATAAATATCCCGGGGGAGTCGCGGCCGAGGGCCGCGGCGGGGGCAGCGCCCCCATCGCGCACTCAGCCCTGATCGCGCTTCTGCTCGGCCCAACGGACGATCTGGCGAAACGCCCCATGCAGCGTGCGCACATCGGCCTGCGTCAGGGGCAAACGGCTCCAGATCTGGCGCAGGTTGCGTTTCATCCGCGGCGCCTTGTCCTCGGGAAAAAAGAAACCCGCCGCATCAAGCCGCGCCTCCAGATGATCGCCAAGGGCTGTGATCTCGGCCAGATTGGCGAAATCTGTGCCGGCCATATCCAGCACTTCGGGCGGCGTGGTATCGGCCAAGCGGCGCAACTCATAGGCGCACAAGAGCACACATTGCGCCAAGTTGAGCGAAGGGAAATCCGGGTTCACCGGCACCGAGATCACGGCATTGGCGCGGGCGATATCGTCATTCTCCAACCCTGCACGCTCCGGCCCGAACAAGACCGCCACACGCCCCCCATTGGCCATGATCGCGCGCGCCTGCGCCATCGCATGCTCGGGCGTCAAGATCGGCACGGTGATGCCGCGCGACCGCGCCGTAGTGGCAAAAACATAGGTGCAATCGGCAATGGCACTGGGCACATCATCATAGAGCCCCGCGTGATCCAAAAGCCGCCCCGCCCCCGAGGCCAAGGCCACCGCGCGTTCATTCGGCCAGCCATCGCGGGGCGCCACGACGCGCATGCAATCGAGCCCGAAATTCCACATCCCCCGCGCGGCCGCGCCGATATTCTCGCCCATTTGCGGGCGCACAAGGACAAAGACGGGTTGGGCGGTCGGCGGCGAATAGGTCATAGAGCAAGCGGTTAACGCGGCAACGCGCGCGCGACAAGCGCCCCATTGCCCCAAGGCCCTGCGGGCGTTATCACGCAACCAGCCGCAAGGATGCCCGCACATGTCGCAAACCGAACAGCCGAACCTCTATCTGATCACGCCGCAAAGCTTCGAGATCGCAGCCTTCGCGCCGCGTCTGGCGGCGGTGCTCGACGCCGAGCCGATCGCGTGTCTGCGTCTGGCGCTGGTTAATGATGACGAGGATGAACTGGCGCGCGCCGCCGATGGCTTGCGCGAGATCGCCCATGCCCGCGATGTGCCTTTGGTGATCACGGGCCATGCCGTGTTGGTCGAGCGGTTGGGGCTCGACGGGGTGCATCTGAGCGATGGGGCGCGCCATGTGCGCGCCACGCGCAAGGCGCTTGGGGCCGATGCCATCATCGGGGCCTATTGCGGTGCCTCGCGCCATGAAGGGCTCAGCGCTGGTGAAAGCGGGGCCGATTACGTCGCCTTCGGCCCGATGGGCGATCACGCGCTCTTGCCCGGGCCGCGGGCGGAATTCGCACTTTTCGATTGGTGGTCGCAGATGATCGAGTTGCCCGTCGTCGCCGAAGGTGCGCTTGACCGTGACCTGATCGCGGCCATCGCGCCGGTGACCGATTTCTTTGCCATCGGCAACGAGATCTGGCGCGCCGATGATCCGGTTGCCGCGCTGCGCGATCTGATCGCGCCCATCCGCTGAGGCCCAAGATGGCCCGGCGCATCACCCTTGCCCTTCAAGGCGGTGGCGCACATGGGGCCTTTACCTGGGGTGTGCTTGACCGGCTTTTGGACAGCGACGAGATCGAGATCGCGGGGCTTTCCGGCACATCGGCGGGCGCGCTCAATGGGGCGGCGCTCAAGGCTGGCTTGCTGCGCGGCGGGCGCGAGGCGGCGCGCGAGAATCTTGCTTGGCTTTGGGAACAGATGGGCGCCATCACCGATGCGCGGATGGGCCCTTGGCTGACCTCCATCGCGCCGGGTGCGCTTAGCGATGCCATCGAAAGCTCGCTGCCCTTCGCCTTTGGCGACGGGCTGTCGCGGGTGGTCAGCCCTTACGCCTCGGGGCCGTTCTACACCAACCCGCTTGAGCGTATCGTCACCCGTTTTCAA
>JAQCLA010000166.1 GCA_027592105.1 Pseudomonadota bacterium
AGAATGTCATAGACGTTGGCGCCCATCGAGGGCAGCACATCGAGACCTTCGATATTGCGCGCGGCCATGACGAAGTTTTCGTCCAGCGTTGCACCATCGATTATCAGCGTGCGCTTCCAACCGAGGTTCTTGACCTGCTTGGCCAGTGCCGACGTCTTTGCGCTGTCCATCGCTGCGGCGTCCAGCACGACGAGGTTCCCCTCGGCGGCCTTGACGCTCAGCGCATGCTTGAGACCGAGCGCGCGGAACTTCTTGGGCAGATCATGGGCGTGGCTACGCGGGGTCGGGCCTTTGTAGACACCACCCTTGCGGAAGATCGGCGCATTGCGGTCACCGTGGCGTGCGCCGCCGGTGCCTTTTTGCTTGTAGATCTTCTTGGTCGAATAGCTGGTTTCCGAGCGGGTCTTGACCTTATGGGTACCGGCCTGCGCCTTGTTGCGCTGCCAGCGGACCACACGGTGCAGGATGTCGGCGCGAGGTTCCAGGCCGAAGATATCTTCGCCCAGATCGACCGAGCCGGCCTTGCCGCCGTCCAGTTTGATCACGTCGAGTTTCATTCCTCACCGTCCTTCTTCTCGGCCGACACATCGGCCTCGGTGGCGTCCATCGCTGCAGCTTCTGCGGCGGCTGCAGCTGCGGCTGCGGCTTCTGCTTCAGCGGCGGCCTGAGCGGCGGCGGCGTCAGCGGCAGCAACGGCAGAGCGCAGCGCTGCGGGCAACACGGCATCATCAGGGAACGGCTTTTTGACCGCGTCCTTGACGGTGACCCAGCCACCCTTGGAGCCGGGAACAGCGCCCTTGACCATGATCAGGCCACGGTCTGTGTCGGTGCGGACAACCTGAAGATTTTGCGTCGTCACGCGGGCAGCGCCCATGTGACCGGCCATCTTCTTGCCCTTGAACACGCGACCCGGATCCTGACACTGGCCGGTCGAACCATGCGAGCGGTGGCTGATCGACACACCGTGCGATGCACGCAGGCCGCCGAAGTTGTGCCGCTTCATCGCACCGGCAAAACCCTTACCGATCGAGGTGCCCGTCACATCGACGAACTGACCTGCGAAGTAGTGATCGGCGATGATTTCTTCGCCGACCGGCAGCAGGTTCTCGGCATCGACGCGGAATTCCACAAGCTTGCGCTTGGGGGCCACGTTGGCGGCTGCGAAATGGCCACGCATGGGGGCCGAAACGCGCTTGACCTTGGCTGTACCGGCACCGAGCTGAACGGCGGTATAGCCGTCACGCTCAGAGGTCCGCTGGGCCACGACCTGCAGGTTATCGAGTTGAAGCACGGTCACCGGCACTTGCCGTCCGTCTTCCATGAACAGCCGGGTCATGCCCAGCTTCTTGGCGATTACACCAGAGCGCAACATCGTCACTGCCCCCCTCAAACCTTGATCTCGACATCCACGCCGGCGGCGAGGTCGAGCTTCATCAGCGCGTCCACCGTCTGCGGGGTCGGATCGACAATATCAAGCAGACGCTTGTGGGTACGAATCTCCCACTGGTCACGCGATTTCTTGTCGATGTGGGGTCCACGCAGAACCGTGAACTTCTCGATCTTGTTGGGAAGCGGGATCGGACCGCGCACTTGTGCGCCGGTACGCTTGGCAGTGTTCACGATCTCCGCGGTGGAAGCGTCGAGAACCCGGTAATCGAACGCCTTAAGGCGGATCCGGATATTCTGGCTGGCAATCGCCATTTTGTTTTCCTTTCAGTTGAGAGGAGGGGCCATTCCGCCCCTCGTCGAACCGGTTTCATTGATCCGGTCTTTTTGACCGGTGAAGGCCGCGCCAATACAGCGCGACCTTCGATTGTTCAAGCCAAGATCCGAAGGATCAGGCGAGGATTTTCGACACGACGCCTGCGCCGACGGTGCGGCCGCCTTCGCGGATGGCGAAGCGCAGGCCGTCTTCCATCGCGATCGGCGCGATCAGCTCGACCGTGAACTTCAGGTTGTCGCCGGGCATCACCATCTCGGTGCCTGCGGGCAGCTCAACCGTGCCGGTCACGTCCGTCGTGCGGAAGTAGAACTGCGGGCGGTAGTTCGCGAAGAACGGCGTGTGACGGCCACCCTCTTCCTTGGTCAGGATGTAGGCCTCGGCCTCGAACTTCGTGTGCGGCTTCACCGAGCCGGGCTTGCACAGCACTTGGCCGCGCTCAACCGCCTCACGATCGATCCCGCGCAGCAGCGCGCCGATGTTGTCGCCCGCCTCACCACGATCCAAGAGCTTGCGGAACATCTCGACACCCGTGCAGGTCGTCTTCTGCGTGTCCTTGATGCCCACGATCTCCAGTTCGTCGCCGACATTCACAACGCCACGCTCAACGCGACCGGTCACAACCGTGCCGCGGCCCGAGATCGAGAACACGTCTTCGATCGGCATCAGGAAGGGCTTGTCCACGGCGCGCGCAGGCGTCGGGATATAGCTGTCAACCGCTTCCATCAGCGCGCGGATCGAGTTCTCGCCGATCTCGGGGTCACGCCCTTCCATCGCCGCAAGCGCCGAACCCTTGACGATCGGAATGTCGTCGCCGGGGTAATCATACGAGGTCAGAAGCTCGCGGATCTCCATCTCGACGAGCTCCAAAAGCTCCTCGTCATCCACCTGGTCGACCTTGTTCATGTAGACAACCATGAAGGGAATGCCCACCTGACGGCCAAGCAAGATATGCTCGCGCGTCTGCGGCATCGGGCCGTCGGCCGCGTTAACAACCAAGATCGCGCCGTCCATCTGCGCCGCACCCGTGATCATGTTCTTCACATAATCCGCGTGGCCGGGGCAGTCGACGTGCGCGTAGTGACGCGCTTCGGTCTCGTATTCCACATGCGCCGTCGAAATCGTGATCCCGCGCGCCTTCTCTTCAGGCGCGCCGTCAATCTGGTCATACGCACGGAACTCGCCGAAATACTTCGTGATCGCAGCCGTCAGCGTCGTCTTGCCATGGTCCACGTGACCGATCGTGCCGATGTTCACATGCGGCTTGTTACGTTCAAACTTTGCCTTTGCCATGATGGCCTCCTTATCGGGTCGATGGGGCAGCGCCCCACCCTACGGTGGTGGGTAGGGCGGGTTTGACCCCGCCGCCCCGGTTATGCGTATTTCGCTTGGATCTCTTCCGAGATGTTGTGCGGTACCGGCTCGTAATGGTCGAACAACATCGTGAACTGCGCGCGGCCCGAGGACATGGAGCGCAAGGTGTTGATGTAGCCGAACATATTGGCCAGCGGGACGAAAGAGTTGATCACGATGGCATTGCCACGGCTTTCTTGGCCGGTCACCTGACCACGACGCGATGTCAGATCGCCGATGATGCCGCCGGTGTAATCCTCGGGCGTCACCACTTCGACTTTCATGATCGGCTCGAGCAGCTTTGCACCCGCCCGCTTCAGACCTTCGCGCATGCCCATGCGGGCTGCGATTTCGAAGGCGAGAACGGAGGAGTCCACATCGTGGAACTTACCATCGATCAGCGCGACCTTGAAATCGATCACGGGGAAGCCCGCAAGCGGACCGCTGTCCATGACCGACTTGATGCCTTTTTCGACACCGGGGATGTATTCCTTGGGGACCGCACCACCAACGATGCGGCTTTCGAAGGAGTACCCCTCGCCCGGCTCTGTCGGCGAGATCTCGAGCTTGACCTCGGCGTACTGACCCGAACCACCCGACTGCTTCTTGTGGGTGTAGGTATGCTCGATCTTTTGACCGATGGTCTCGCGATAGGCCACCTGCGGCGCACCGATATTGGCCTCGACCTTGAATTCGCGGCGCAGCCGGTCGATCAGAATGTCGAGGTGAAGTTCGCCCATACCACGCATGATGGTCTGGCCGGATTCGATATCGGTTTCCACGCGGAACGAGGGATCTTCGGCCGCCAGACGCTGCAGACCGAGAGACATTTTCTCTTGGTCGGCTTTGGTCTTGGGTTCGACCGCGATCTCGATCACCGGATCGGGGAAGGTCATGGTTTCCAGAACCACCGGATGGGCCGGATCACACAGCGTGTCACCCGTGGTGGTGTCTTTCAGACCTGCAAGCGCGATGATGTCGCCGGCGAAAGCCTCGGCGATTTCTTCTTGCTTGTTGGCATGCATCATCACCATGCGGCCGATCCGCTCGCGCTTGCCCTTGGTCGCGTTCAGAAGCTGGTCGCCCTTCTTCATCTGACCCGAATAGATCCGAGTGAAGGTGAGCGTGCCCATGAACGGGTCGTTCATGATCTTGAACGCCAGACCAGCGAAGGGCTGCGCGTCTTCCGCCGAACGCGGAATGCTGCGGGTTTCCGTCTCGTCGCCCGGTGCAAAGCCCATGTAGGCCGGCACATCGAGCGGACCGGGCAGATAATCGACCACGGCGTTGAGAAGCGGCTGAACGCCCTTGTTCTTGAAGGCGGAACCACCAAGCACAGGAACGAAGGTCATCGACAAGCAGCCCTTGCGGATCAGCTTGCGCAGGGTCGGCACGTCGGGCTCTTGGCCTTCGAGATAGGCCTCCATCGCCGCGTCATCCATTTCGACCGCGTTTTCTACGAGAACCGAGCGCCACTCATCGGCGAGGTCCTGCAACTCGGCCCGGATCGGCTGACGCACCCAGGATGCGCCCAGATCTTCGCCTTCCCAGACCCATTCTTCCATGGTGACCAGATCGACGATTCCTTCGAGCTGATCTTCGGCGCCGATCGGGAAGTTCACGGGAACGGGGGTCGCGCCGGTGCGGTCTTTGATCATCTTCACGCAGTTGAAGAAGTCGGCACCGATCTTGTCCATCTTGTTGACGAACACCATCCGCGGCACCTTGTAGCGGTCGGCCTGACGCCACACCGTTTCGGTCTGCGGCTCAACACCGGCGTTCGCATCGAGCAGCGCGACAGCGCCGTCAAGAACGGCCAGCGAACGCTCGACTTCGATGGTGAAGTCAACGTGGCCGGGGGTGTCGATGATGTTGAAGCGCACCTTGGTATCCGAGGTGCCTTCTGCGGTCGGATCTTCCTGCCACTGCCAGAAGGTCGTGGTCGCGGCGGAAGTGATCGTGATCCCGCGCTCTTGCTCTTGTTCCATCCAGTCCATGGTGGCCGCGCCATCATGAACTTCGCCGATCTTATGCGAACGGCCGGTGTAATAGAGAATGCGCTCGGTCGTCGTAGTTTTGCCGGCGTCGATATGCGCCATGATGCCGAAGTTGCGGTAGCGCTCGAGCGGATAGTCGCGTGCCATGGGGGAGGTCCTCAGGCTTGGGTTACATGTCGGAAGGACGGCCCCCGGATGGGACCGTCCATTCTATTTACCAGCGGTAGTGGCTGAATGCGCGGTTTGCATCGGCCATCTTGTGGGTATCTTCGCGCTTTTTCACCGCGGCACCGCGCGAGTTCACAGCATCGATCAGCTCGCCTGCAAGGCGCTCTTCCATGGTGTTCTCGTTGCGGGCACGGCTGGCGTTGATCAACCAGCGGATGGCAAGCGCTTCACGGCGCTCGGGCCGCACTTCGACGGGCACCTGGTAGGTGGCACCACCGACGCGGCGCGAACGCACTTCGACGGCGGGCTTCACATTGTCGAGCGCTTCGTGGAAAACTTCCACAGGCGCGCGCTTCAGCTTGGCTTCCACCCGCTCGAACGCGTTGTAGACGATACGCTCTGCGATCGACTTCTTACCATCGACCATCAGATTGTTCATGAATTTGGTCAGCACCATA
>JAQCLA010000167.1 GCA_027592105.1 Pseudomonadota bacterium
CCGCGCTCTTCTCGCCCCAGCCCTCTCGGTTCTTGAGCTGTTGCAGGCCAGATCCGTATTTCGATTTGAGATCAAAGATATCCGCCGGTTCTTTGATCCAACCATCGGTATAGAATGTCTCGACCTGTTTGGCGCCCAAGCCTTCGATATCGAAAGCGGCACGGCTGACGAAATGCTTGAGCTTTTCCACCGCTTGGGCCGGGCAGATCAACCCGCCGGTGCAGCGGCGCACCGCGTCACCCTCTTCACGCAGCGCCTCAGAGCCGCATTCAGGGCAATGGGTTGGAAACACAAAGGGCCGCGCATCATCTGGGCGCTTGGACAGATCGACATCGGCGATCTTGGGGATGACATCGCCCGCGCGGTAGACCTGCACCCAATCGCCGATGCGAATGTCTTTGCCGCCCCGGATCTCGCCGCCGCGCGCATCGCGCCCAGCGATGTAATCCTCATTATGCAAGGTCGCGTTTGACACGACCACGCCGCCGACGGTGACGGGGGTCAGCCGCGCCACGGGGCTGAGCGCGCCGGTGCGGCCCACTTGGATATCGATCGCCTCGAGCCGGGTCCAAGCCAGCTCGGCGGGGAATTTATGCGCGATCGCCCAGCGTGGCGTGGTCGCACGCAGCCCAAGGCGCGCTTGCAAGCCAAGATCGTCGAGCTTGTAGACGACACCGTCGATATCATAACCCAGCGTCGCGCGTTGCGCCTCGATCTGCGCGTAATGGGCCAGCATCGCGTCGAGATCGCGGCAGACACGGGTCAAAGAATTGATGGAAAAGCCCATTTCGCCCAACCGCGCGATGGCACCGCTTTGCGTGTCAGCCAAGGGCGCGGAAAGCGCGCCCCAAGCATAGGCGTAAAACCGCAAGGGGCGCGCATGGGTGATCGCAGCATCGAGTTGGCGCAATGATCCCGCGGCGGCATTGCGCGGATTGGCGAAAAGCTTGGCGCAAAGGGCCGCTTGGCGGGCATTGAGGGCTGCGAAGTCCTCATGGCTCATATAAACCTCGCCGCGCACCTCTAAGATCGTGGGCGCATCGGAAAGCTGTTGCGGGATGTCGGCGATGGTGCGCGCGTTGGCGGTGACGTTCTCGCCCGTCTCGCCGTCGCCGCGTGTGGCAGCACTGATCAGCTGGCCATTCTCATAGCGCAGCGAGAGCGACAGCCCATCGATCTTTGGCTCGGCGGTAAAGGCCAATGGCGCATCACTGGCAAGCCCCAGGTACCTGCGGATGCCGGCCACGAAATCGGCCACATCGGCTGCGTCAAACGCATTCGCCAGCGACAGCATCCGCTCGGAGTGCGTGATCTTGGAAAAGCCGTCGCCAAGCTGCGCGCCGATCTGTTCGCTGGGGCTGTCTTGACGTTTGAGATGGGGAAAGCGCGCCTCGATCGCGGCGTTTTCACGCTTGAGCGCGTCGAAATCGGCATCCGACATGATCGGGGCGTCGTTCTGGAAATAGGCGAGATTTGCAGCGGCGATCTGGCTGGCCAACAGGCGCAACCGGTCGCGTGCTTCAGCCTCATCCAAGCCCGCGATATCCTGCTGGCTCGCCGCCGCTTTGCCATTCTCGACCATGCCCAACCCCTAGATGCCGCTGATCTAAGGTTTAGGGGGATGCGCGCATGAATTCCAGAGGATGCGCACCGTTGGACGGGGTTAACCGTTCATCGCCATTTCGACCGCTGCCCGCCCCGGCACCGGGTCGCGCAGCACGTAGCCGCGCCCCCAAACGGTTTCGATGTAATTGGCCCCACCCGTCGCCACCGAGAGTTTCTTGCGCAGCTTGCAGATAAAGACATCGATGATCTTGAGTTCCGGCTCATCCATACCGCCGTAGAGATGGTTCAAAAACATCTCCTTGGTCAGCGTTGTGCCTTTGCGCAGGCTCAAAAGCTCCAGCATCTGATATTCCTTACCCGTCAGATGTACGGTCTGATGTTCCACCTCGACGGTTTTGGCATCCAGATTGACGGCGATCATCCCGGTTTTGATGATGGATTGCGCATGTCCCTTGGAGCGGCGGATGATGGCATGAATACGCGCCACCAATTCCTCGCGATGAAAAGGTTTAGTCAAATAGTCATCGGCCCCGAAACCGAACCCCTTGAGCTTGCTTTCCGGATCATCGAGACCCGAAAGGATCAAGATCGGCGTATCGACGCGCGCGGTGCGCAATTGGCGCAGCACATCATGGCCGTGAATATCGGGCAGGTTCAGATCAAGCAGAATGATGTCGTAATCGTAGAGCTTTGCGAGATCGATACCCTCTTCGCCAAGATCGGTCGCATAGACGTTGAGGTTTGCATGCCGCAACATCATTTCGATGCTACGCGATGTGGTGGGGTCGTCCTCGACAAGCAAAACACGCATCAATCCGCTCCGAATCTCTTAATGATGCACCAAGAATCAGCGCGAAAGATTAATTTGTTGTCACTTAAGTTTACCGAAATTCTCGAAAGTTGATCCACGATATTGCTTTAATGCCGTCGCGCGCAATGCCGCGATCCCATGCTGCGACACCGCGGCGCGCCAGCTATCAAGCTCTTCTTTTGAGAGTGACCACAGGCGGATCGCCTCATCACTGGTGATCAAACCCGCATCCACGGCCATCACCACCGCGGCCTTTCGGCTGGCAACCCACCGTTGCGTCCCCGCGGGCGGCAGATCGGCGCGGGTCATGCTGCGCCCATCGGGCAATTTCACGGTATTGGGCCCCGGAATTCTGCGAATATACATCAGCTCTCCCATTTGCTTGGCGCGATTGCGCATCAGCTTGCCCAGAATTTGCTTAATGCGACGTAAGCGGGGCGGTTGAGCTTTCGCAGGATTTTCCTATATTACGCACAACGTTCTCTTCCTTGCCAAAATGTCAGGATCGCCCATGGCGCTGGATCAGCCCGGGATGCTCAATTCGCTTGGCCTGCCCAAGGCCCCGTCGCAGACCCGCGTCGTCGTCGCCATGTCGGGCGGCGTCGATAGCTCGGTGGTGGCCGCGGTTCTGGCCGAACAGGGCTATGATGTGGTGGGTGTCACGCTGCAGCTTTACGATCACGGCGCGGCGCTGGCCAAGAAAGGTGCCTGTTGCGCGGGCCGCGATATCCATGATGCGCGGCGTGTGGCTGAAACCATGGGCTTTCCGCATTATGTGCTGGATTACGAGAACACCTTTCGCGCGGCAGTGATTGACGAGTTTGCCGATAGCTATCTGGCGGGCGCCACGCCCGTGCCCTGCATCCGCTGCAATGAGCGGGTAAAGTTCAAGGATCTGTTGGAAACCGCCAAAGACCTCGACGCCGATTGCATGGCGACAGGCCATTATATCCAGCGCAAGATGGGCCCGCAAAAGGCCGAGTTGCATTGCGCCGCCGATGCGGCGCGCGATCAATCCTATTTCCTTTTCTCGACCACGCAAGCCCAGCTTGATTTCCTGCGCTTTCCCTTGGGCCATTTGACCTCCAAGGTCGAAACGCGGGCATTGGCCGCCAAATACGGGCTGAGTGTCGCCGACAAGCCCGATAGCCAAGATATCTGTTTCGTGCCGAATGGCGATTATGCCGCCGTGATCGAAAAGCTGCGTCCCGGTGCCGCCGATCCGGGTCAGATCGTGGATATGGATGGCACTGTCTTGGGCGAACATCGCGGCGTGATCCATTACACGATCGGACAGCGGCGCGGTCTTGGCATCGGCGGCCTGGCCGATCCGCTTTACGTCGTGAAACTCGACCCGGAAACGCGGCAGGTTGTGGTGGGACCAAAGGAACATCTGTCGACCCGCATCGTGCCACTGCGCGAGATCAACTGGCTCGGCGATGCGCCGCTGACATCGCGCGCCGAATGGGAGGTGGAGGTCAAGATCCGCTCAACCCGCCCGTCGCGCCCGGCGGTGATCCGTCCCCTGTCCGATCAGACAGCCACGGTCGAGTTGTTCACCCCCGAGGAAGGCGTCAGCCCTGGGCAGGCGTGTGTTTTCTATGATACCGACAGCAGCCGCGTCTTGGGTGGCGGCTGGATTCACAAGGGCTGACACCACCAGGCTTGGAGGGTGCCGCCATTCGGAGTACCTTTCGCCCATGCGTGCGCCCAAAGGCGCACTTTACAGGCGCATCATGACGACATCGAGGGAAAAGTGGCGCGGTTGACGGGGCTCGAACCCGCGACCCCCGGCGTGACAGGCCGGTACTCTAACCAACTGAGCTACAACCGCGCGTGAGGGATCGTTTAGGCAATCGTCAAAGCGCCGTCAATGCCATCAGCGCGGCTTTTCGAATAGAATAGGCTGCGGCCATGAAACACGGGCCGAAAACGCCGCGCATGGTGGAACCATACGCAACGTCAGGGGTATCTTGGGGGAAAGTGGCGCGGTTGACGGGGCTCGAACCCGCGACCCCCGGCGTGACAGGCCGGTACTCTAACCAACTGAGCTACAACCGCGTGCTGCGCTGCGTATTGTGCGCCGCCTGCCCCGTCAAGCGCCTTAAGACAAAGGCCATGAATTTTTCACGCGATCGCTGAACGCCGCTTTTGAACTGATGCGCTCATCGCGCAGGAAGCGGCAGAAATTCCTTGTCATCGCCGGGCGGCAGTTGAAAACGGCCATGCGCCCAATCGCCCGCGCGCCACGCCTCCTTGGCCGCCGCGATCCGTTCCTGCGAAGAGGCGACGAAGTTCCACCAGATATAGCGCGGCCCCTCCAGCGTCGCGCCACCCAAGAGCATCAACCGCGCACCGGCCTCACCGGCCTGTAGCGAAAGCCTGTCGCCGGGCCGAAACACCATCATCCGCCCTGCTTCGAACCATTGGCCCGCGACACTGACCGCGCCATCAAGCACATAGACCCCGCGATCCTCGTGATCATCGGGCAGGGGCAGGCGTGCGAAGGGGTCGAGTGCGGCATCGATATAAAACATCTCAGAGGCGACAGGCACCGGCGCCCTTTGGCCATAGGCCGTCCCAAGGATCAGGCGCAGGCGCTTGCCCTCGCCCTCCAGCATCGGCAGGGCGTCGCATGGCGCATGATGAAAGGCGGCGGGTCGATCCTCGGCGTCTTTGGGCAGCGCAAGCCATGTCTGCACACCCGATAGCGTATAGGGGCGCGCCAAGATCTCGCCATCGACACGCTCGGAATGGGTAATGCCATGCCCCGCCGTCATCAGGTTGACGTCCCCGGGCGCGATCCAGTTATCGGTGCCAAGGCTGTCGCGGTGATGCAGCCGCCCTTGGAAGAGATAGGTTACCGTGGCCAGCCCGATATGGGGATGGGGGCGGATATCCACCCCCTGCCCCGTCACGAATTCAGCCGGCCCCATCTGGTCGAAAAAGATGAACGGGCCGACCATCTGCCGCTTGGGCGCAGGTAGCGCGCGGCGCACCGCGAAAGGCCCAAGATCGCGCGCACGCGGCACGATCAGCGTGTCGATCGCATCGATCCCTACCCCCATGGGGCAGTGGTCATCAAGGGCGGGGTTCCAACTCATGCTTGCGGCCTTTGTCATCTTGGTCGGTATCAAGATAACGCCTGAACGCACCGCAACAACGCGCCTGCACGCACAAGGCGTGTTCGCGGGGCGCCGATTACCGGGAAAGGGCTGGTGGGTGGTGAGGGACTCGAACCCCCGACATCTTCGGTGTAAACGAAGCGCTCTACCAACTGAGCTA
>JAQCLA010000168.1 GCA_027592105.1 Pseudomonadota bacterium
GGTTCCGCGCCACCTCCACCCGCATGTGATCGGACAGCGCATTGACCACCGAGGCGCCGACCCCGTGCAAACCGCCAGATGTCTGATAGGCCTTGCCCGAAAACTTGCCCCCCGCATGCAGCGTGCAAAGGATCACTTCGAGGGCGGATTTATCGGGAAACTTGGGGTGCGGGTCGACCGGGATACCGCGCCCATTGTCGCGCACGGTGACGGTAAAATCGGCCCCCAGCTCGACCTCGATGCGGCTTGCATGTCCTGCCACCGCCTCATCCATGGCGTTGTCCAACACCTCGGCCACCAGATGATGCAGCGCGCGCTCATCTGTGCCGCCGATATACATGCCGGGGCGTTTGCGGACGGGTTCCAACCCCTCCAACACCTCGATGGAGGAGGCGTCATAGCCTTGGCTGTCATTAGTGCCGGACAACAGATCGTTGGGCATGTTCCTGCTCTACCTTGTATGTGCTCACGCGCATACTGGCAGGTTTAGATGGCCGGGAAAAGGGGAACGGGCTTAAGCCGCAGCAAAAGCCGCGCCATCAGCAACCTGGGCTGATGCTTTGGTCGCTTTGGATGAGGTCCGATGTCATTGTGCGGCTGGTTTATTCGTTCGTGGCAAATGCAGCGTCCATATCGCCGGCGGCGCTCGCGTCGCCGTTCGCGCTGGGTGCGAAGCCGAAATAACCCTCGAGGATCTGATCAGACACAAGGTTGCGCTGATAGGCAACCGAAGCCACGGCATAAAGCGCCACCATATCGTTGCTTGAGATCGCGCCGGACTGCATCTGTTCCAGACCCCATTCCAACGCATCGAGGATTTCTTGGTTCATCATATCGTTTGCGACCGTGAACAGGCTTTCAGCGGTCTCTGCATCCACATTGCCAAATGCATAGAGCGGCTCGAAATGGGCCGAGGTGAACTGGACAAAATCATCGCTCATCTGCTGGGTGCGCAACTCGTTGTCGACGCGCGAGATCACTGTGTCCAAGGTATCCGTCAACATCGCCGCCGTCGCCAAGGACAATCCCACAGCAGCAGCGCCCAGCGTGGTCCAGTCAACGGTGACGGCACCGCTGTCATCATGCAAAAAGGCTGTGAAGGAGGGTTGCATTGGTTCGACCTTTGTTACGACAACCCGAGGCCTACCCGTCAAAACAGGCATGATTGTGTCAAATTGCATGTGTTTGACGAAACGGATCGGACCGAAATGGTAAACAATGCCTTGCCACATGACCGGCGTTTGCCCGGCGTTCGCGGTCAAGGGGGCCTTTGCAAAGCGTCATTATCGGCTTATTCCATGCGCATGATCGCTTCCCGCGTCACGTTCGCCGCTCTTTTCTCACTCGCCACGGCCATGCCGCTCGGCGCGCATCCGCATATCTTCGTGGATGCGGGGCTGCGGGTCATGCATGATGCGACAGGGGCCATCACGGCGGTCGAGGTGACATGGCGCTATGATGAGCTGTATTCCCTGCTGCTTGCCAGTGACTACGGCCTCGATCCCGATCACGACATGGTCCTGACCGCAGATGAGACCGCGGCGATGTTGGGTTTCGATCTGAATTGGGGCGGCGGGTTCGCAGGTGGGTTGGTGCTCAGCCAATCGGGCGATCCCTTGGCGCTTGGCGCACCCGAGCCTGTGTCGTTTTTCATGCATCCCAATGGTCAGATCCAGACCACCCACCGCCGTGCCGTGCAAGGCGCGGCACCTCTCGTCCCGGTCGCGGCGCAGATTTTCGATCCTGAATTCTACATCGCCTTTGAAATGATCCTCGATATCACCGCAGACGACAGGCCGGGCTGCAGCGTCACGCTGGAACGGGCCGATCTCGATGCGGCCTATGCGGTGCTGGAGGCAGCCCTGCAAGAGATCGGTGGTGCGGTCGCGGCCGAGGATAACTTCCCCCCCGTTGGTGCCTATTTCGCCGATCGCGCGGTGATCGCATGCCCCGGCTGATCAGTCTGATCAGCTTGGCGCTGATCGCGCTTTTGCTGGCGCTTTATGCCAGCGGCGCGGATCGCGCACTGACGCAATGGGCGCTTTCGGGCCAACGCGCGGCGCAAGACGCCATGGCAGGCGGGCTGCGCGCCCTGCGCGCGGGCGAGGGGGCGGCGCTGGCGGGTTTTCTGCTTGTCTGTTTCAGCTACGGCTTTTTCCACGCCGCCGGGCCGGGTCATGGCAAGCTGTTGATTGGCGGCTATGGCGCGGCGCGTGCGGTTGGGGCATGGCGGTTGTCGAGCGTGGCCCTGATCGCAAGCCTAGCACAGGGGCTCAGCGCCGTGGCCTTGGTGGGTGCAGGCGTCTGGATCTGGCAACTGGGCCGTGCGCAAATGACCGATCTGGCCGACCGCTTGCTGGCCCCGCTCAGCTTTGGGGCGATCGCGCTGATCGGGCTATGGTTGGTCTGGCGCGGTCTGGTGCGGCTGCGCGCTGCCGTGCATCATCATCACCACCATCACGATCACGATCACCACCACGGGTCCGACTGCGCCACGTGCGGCCATGCCCATTTGCCCGATCCCGCTGATATCGCGGCCGCGACCGGCTGGCGCGACATGGCGCTGTTGATCGGGGCCATCGCGATCCGGCCCTGTACCGGCGCGCTCTTCATCTTGATTTTGACCGCGCAGATGGGGATTTTCGCCATCGGCGTGGTCGGCACCTTGGCTATGGCCTTGGGCACGGCTGCACTCACCATCGTCGTGGCGCTCGGCGCGGTGATGATGCGGCGCGGCGTCTTGGCAGGGCTTGTCGACAGCCCTGCGCTGGCGCGTATCCAACCGATGATCGAAATCGCAGTGGGCGTGCTTGTCGCGATCATCGCTGGGCGCATCGCGCTGGCCGCGCTGTGAGCGGCGCTTGCCCTCTTGTCGGTCGCCATCCCCAAGGCTAAGGGCTTGGCTTATGACGCCGCTCTCCAGCCATCTTCGCGCCACGCTTGCCTTGGGTCTGCCGCTGATTGGCAGCATGCTGGCCCAGATCGCCATCACGCTCACTGATACGGTGATGATGGGCTGGTACGGGGTCGCGGAGTTGGGTGCTGTCGCATTGGGCGGCAGTTATTTCCACGTGGTCTTGATCCTTGGCATGGGGTTCGGCTTGGCGGTGATGCCGCTGGTGGCTGCGGCCGCGGCCAATGACGACCGCCGCCAAGTGCGCCGCGTCACGCGGATGGGGCTGTGGATCGGGCTGATCTTCTCGGCGCTGGTGATGCCGCTTTTCGTGTTTTCCGGGCCGATCCTTTTATCCTTGGGCCAAGACCCGTTGGTCGCGGAATTGACCGAGGCCTATCTGGTGATCGCTGGATGGGGGATCGCACCTGCTGTGTTGATGACAGTGCTGCGCAGCCATCTCTCCGCGCTCGATCATCCGCGCATCGTGCTGTGGGCAACACTTGCCGGTGTGGCCTTCAATGCTTTCGTCAACTGGGTGCTGATCTTCGGCAATCTCGGCGCGCCGGAAATGGGTGTGCGCGGGGCGGCGCTCGCCTCGCTCTTGACGCATATGCTGATCCTCGTCGTGCCTGCCTGCTACGCGGCCTTGCACAAAGACCTCAGGCAAGACACGCTCTTCGCCCGCTTTTGGAACCCCGACTGGGAGGCGATGGGCCAGGTTTTCCGCCTTGGTTGGCCCATCGGTCTGACGCTTTTGTCGGAATCGGGGCTATTCATGGCGACGATGGTGATGATGGGCTGGCTTGGCCCCAATGCGCTGGCCGCCCATGGCATCGCGATCCAGATTTGCTCGACCACCTTCATGGTGCATATCGGGCTCAGCCAAGCGGCCACCGTGCGCGCTGGTCGGGCGTGGGGTTTGGGCGACATCGCCAATCTGCGGTTGGCGGGCTTTGCCGCGCTGATCTTGTCGGGGGCGATGGTGGCGGCTACGATCTTGGCCTTCCTCGTCATCCCCGCGCCGATGATAAGCTTGTTTCTTGACCCGGCCGATCCGCTGCGCCCCGAGATCATCGCGATGGGCGCGGGCCTCTTGGCGGTCGCGGCCCTGTTCCAACTGGCCGATGCGGGGCAGGTGATGGCGCTCGGGCTTTTGCGCGGCGTGCAAGATACCCGCGTGCCGATGATCTATGCGCTGGTGTCTTACTGGCTTTTGGGTCTGCCTGCCGCATGGTTTCTCGGCTTTCCCATGGGCTTTGGTGGGCAAGGGATCTGGGCGGGGCTTGTCGTGGGGCTCGCCTTTGCCGCCGGGCTGATGATGGCGCGCTTCTGGCGTGGGCCGGCGCGCCGGACCATTGGCATGCCTGCGGCCTGACGCGAGGCATCTTTGCTTTTCAAATACTCCGGGGGGGCAGCATCGGCCCTTGGGCCGATGCTGCGGGGGCAGAGCCCCCACTGCGCGCTTAGCTGGCGCCAAATCCTATCAAGATACGCGCCCAAGCGCGCGTGCCGCGGTGAAAACTCGTCAGATCGTATTTCTCGTTCGGGCTATGGATCGCATCATCATCCTTGCCGAAACCGGCAAGGATCGAATCCATCCCCAAAATCTCCTTGAAATACCCCGCAACGGGGATCGAGCCGCCACCGCCGATAAAGGCCGCCTCGCTCGGCCATTCTTGGCTGAGTGCGCGCCGCGCCATCTCGAAGGCGGGATGGCCGATGTCCATCCGGCTGGCCGGGCTGGCGCCATGCGCGTGAAAACTGACACTGCAATCGGGCGGCAATTGCGCACGCACCCATGCGCGGAAGGCCTCGCGTAGCTTGAGCGGGTCTTGCTCCGCCACCAGCCGGAACGACACCTTGGCGCTGGCCTGTGACGGCAAGACCGTCTTGAACCCCGCCCCGGTATAGCCCCCTGTGATCCCGTTGACCTCGGCCGTTGGGCGCGACCAGATCATCTCAAGCCCGGTGCGCCCTGCTTCGCCCGCTGGATGCGACAGCCCGACCTCGTCCAGAAAGGCGCGTTCGTCAAAGCCCAAACCTGCCCATTGCGCCTTGAGCGCGGGCGAAAGCTCTTCCACATCATCGTAAAAGCCCGGCACCTGCACCCGGCCCTGATCGTCATGCAGCCCCGCCAAGATGCGGCTCAGCACCCGGATCGGGTTCATCGCGATCCCGCCATACATCCCCGAATGCAGATCGATCCGCGGGCCGGTGATCACGATTTCCTCGCCCAAAAGCCCGCGCAGCTGGGTGGTGATGGCGGGCACATCATCCGAAAACAGGCCTGTGTCACAGATCAAGGCGAGATCGGCGCGCAGCATATCTGCGTTGTCCTGCAAGAACGGCACCAGAGACGGAGAGCCGGATTCCTCCTCACCCTCCAAGAACACCGTGACCTTGCAAGGCAGCTGGCCCGTTTGCGCGATGATCGCGCGGCAGGCCTCGAGAAAGGTCATCAACTGGCCCTTGTCATCGGCCGCACCGCGCGCGCGGATCACGCGGCCTTTGGGCGTCTCTTCCAGCGCCGGATCGAAGGGCGCGCGGTCCCACAGCGACAGCGGATCGACAGGCTGCACATCGTAATGGCCGTAAAACAGCACATGCGGCCCCGGCCCATCCATCTGGCCCACCACCATCGGATGGCCCGGTGTGTCATGGACCGCGGCGGCAAAGCCCATGCTTGCCAGATCATCGCGCAACCAATCGGCGGCGGCACACACATCGCCCGCATGGGCCGGATCGGTCGAGATCGAGGGG
>JAQCLA010000169.1 GCA_027592105.1 Pseudomonadota bacterium
CGTCGAGATGCAGGATGCCGGCACCCATGAGACGATCTTTTGCATGGTCGATCTGCATGCGATCACCGCCACCCTGCCCCCGCCCGACCAACTGCGCCACAACACGCGCGAGCTCTGCGCGGGATTTCTCGCCATCGGAATCGACCCGGAAAAATCGATCCTGTTCAACCAATCCCAAGTGCCCGAGCACGCGCAGATGGCGTGGATCTTCAACTGCATCGCGCGTATGGGTTGGATGGGCCGCATGACCCAGTGGAAGGACAAGGCAGGCAAGAACGCCGAGGCCGCCTCGCTCGGCCTGTTTGCCTATCCCGCGCTCATGGCCGCCGATATCTTGGTCTATCACGCCACCCATGTGCCGGTGGGCGAGGATCAGAAACAGCATATCGAGCTGACCCGCGACATCGCGGCCAAGTTCAACCATGATTATGGCGTCGATTTCTTCCCCATCGCGGAACCCGTGATCGAAGGGGCGGCCACGCGGGTGATGAACCTGCAAGACGGCACCAAGAAGATGTCGAAATCCGACCCCTCGGACAAGACGCGGATCAACCTGACCGATAGCGCCGACGAGATCGCCAAGAAAATCCGTAAGGCGAAAACCGATCCTGACCCGCTACCCGAAACGCTCGATGGCCTCGATGGCCGCCCCGAGGCGCGCAATCTGGTGAATATCTACGCAGCCCTCGCCGATACCGCGCCGCAAGCAGTGCTCGATCAACACGCAGGCGCGCTTTTTGGGCATTTCAAGATGGCGCTGGCTGATCTGGCCGTGGCGAAAATGGCCCCGATCTCGGGCGAGATGACACGGCTGATGGCCGATCCGGCCGAGATCGACCGCATCTTGGGCCGTGGGGCCGCGCGCGCGCGCGAAATCACCGCGCCGATCCTTGCGCGCACCTATGATATCGTGGGCATGCTGCGCAGCTAAAGCAAAACCCCGCCCTTTTGGGGCGGGGTCTTTCGATTATTCGGGCAAATTATCGCAGCTTGCGCATTTTCGTCCGAAAACTCGGATCACATCAGAGCTGGCGTTCCACCATCATCTTCTTGATCGAGGCAATCGCCTTGGCCGGGTTCAACCCCTTGGGGCAGGTCTTGGCGCAGTTCATGATCGTGTGGCAGCGGTACAGCTTGAAGGGATCTTCCAGATCATCCAAGCGCTCGCCTGTCACCTCGTCGCGGCTATCGATGATCCAGCGATAAGCATGAAGCAGCGCGGCTGGTCCAAGATAGCGATCACCATTCCACCAGTAGGACGGGCAGGATGTCGAACAGCACGCGCACATCACGCATTCATACAACCCGTCAAGCTTGTCGCGATCCTCGATCGACTGGCGCCATTCCTTTTCGGGGCGCTGGGTCTTGGTCTCGAGCCAGGGCATGATCGAGGCATGCTGGGCATAGAAATGCGTCAGATCCGGGATCAAATCCTTGATTACCGGCATATGCGGCAGCGGGTAGATTTTCACATCGCCCTTGATCTCGTCCATGCCGTAGATGCAGGCCAGCGTGTTGATCCCGTCGATATTCATCGCGCAAGATCCGCAAATCCCCTCGCGGCAGGACCGGCGGAAGGTCAGCGTGGGGTCGATCTCGTTCTTGATCTTGATCAGCGCGTCCAAAACCATCGGCCCGCAGCTATCCATATCGACCCAATAGGTATCGACGCGCGGGTTTTCCCCATCGTCAGGGTTCCAACGATAGATCTGGAATTTGCGCAGATTATTTGCCCCTGCGGGCTTGGGCCAAGTCTTGCCCGTACGCATACGGGAATTCTTGGGAAGGGCCAGTTCAACCATGGATCATATCCTCCGGGTCCGGTCGGCGGTCACAAGATCAAGGGCCGCGTTGGCCCCGCACCTGTGAGTTGTCGAAAACAATTGTCATAGACAAGCTGCGGGTCGCGCCCCGCGATGAAATCGCTGGTGATCGTTACACTGCCCCGCGCGGCGGCACCGCCTGTGCCATAGCCAACCCCGATCTCACCACGGGGTTGGACGGCCAGACGCGCGCGCTCTGTGCATTGCGCATAGGCGTTTTCTTCGCTCACCTGCCCACAGGCCGCAAGCAAAGGCAACGCCAGCGCCACAAGGGGCAGCACGCGGATCAATAGACCCGCGCCTTGGGCTTGATCTTCTCCAGATCGATACCGCCCTCGTTATGGCCCATCAGCGGGTTCAGATGCACGGGGCGGTAATCCAGATCGACCTTTTCGCCATCGACCACTGCCAGCGAATGCTTGCGCCATGTGCTGTCGTCGCGGTCTGGATAATCCTCATGCGCATGCGCGCCGCGGCTTTCCTTGCGCGCCTCGGCCGACACGATGGTGGCCATCGCATTGGGCATGAGGTTCGTCAGTTCCAGCGTTTCCATCAGGTCCGAATTCCAGATCATCGAGCGATCGGTGACCTTGATATCATCCATCTTGGAGGCGACGCCTTGCATCTTCGCCACGCCCTCGGCCAGCGTCTTGTCGGTGCGGAACACCGCCGCGTCGGCCTGCATCGTCTTTTGCATCTCAAGGCGCAATTCGGCGGTCGCGATATTGCCCGAAGCGTGGCGGATATCGTCGAACCGCGACAAGGCAAAATCGAGCGAGGCTTTGGGCACATCTGGCACCGCACTGTCGCGGTCCACGACTTCGCCCGCCTTGATCGCGGCGGCGCGGCCAAAGACGACCAGATCGATCAAGCTGTTCGAGCCCAGGCGGTTTGCACCATGCACGGATGCACAACCCGCCTCGCCCACCGCCATCAGGCCGGGAACGATCGCATCGGGGTTCTTCGCCGTGGGGCGCAGCACTTCGCCCCAGTAATTGGTGGGAATGCCGCCCATATTGTAATGGACCGTCGGCAGAACCGGGATCGGCTCTTTGTTTACATCGACGCCTGCGAAAATGCGCGCCGATTCCGAAATACCGGGGAGCCGCAGCGCCAGCGTTTCAGGCGGCAAATGGTTCAGGTGCAGATGGATATGATCACCATCCTTGCCCACGCCGCGCCCTTCGCGGATTTCCATGGTCATGCAACGGCTGACCACATCGCGCGACGCCAGATCCTTATAGGTCGGCGCGTAACGCTCCATGAAGCGCTCACCCTCGGAGTTGGTGAGATAACCACCCTCACCGCGCGCGCCCTCAGTAATCAGACAGCCCGCACCATAGATGCCGGTGGGGTGAAACTGCACGAATTCCATATCCTGCAAAGGCAAGCCCTGACGCGCGACCATGCCGCCGCCATCGCCGGTGCAGGTATGCGCCGAGGTGGCCGAGAAATAGGCGCGCCCATAGCCGCCCGTGGCCAAGACGACCATCTTGGCGCGGAATACATGCATGGTGCCATCGTCGAGCTTCCAAGCCACGACGCCCACACATTTGCCCTCATCGTCCATCAACAGATCGGTGGCGAAATACTCGATGTAGAATTCGGCATTGTTCTTGAGCGATTGGCCGTAAAGCGTGTGCAAGATCGCGTGACCCGTCCGGTCGGCGGCGGCACAGGTGCGCTGCACAGGGGGGCCTTCGCCGAACTCGGTCGTGTGGCCGCCAAAGGGGCGCTGATAGATCTTGCCATCCTCGGTGCGCGAAAACGGCACGCCGTAATGCTCAAGCTCATAGACAGCCTTGGGCGCTTCGCGGGCGAGGTATTCCATCGCATCCGTATCGCCCAGCCAGTCCGACCCTTTGACAGTGTCGTACATGTGCCAATGCCAATGGTCCGGGCCCATGTTGCTCAGGCTTGCGGCGATGCCGCCTTGGGCTGCAACAGTGTGCGAGCGTGTCGGGAAGACCTTGGTCACACAGGCGGTTTTCAACCCCTGTTCGGCCATGCCCAGCGTCGCGCGCAGGCCAGCGCCACCTGCACCGACGACGACGACGTCATAGGTGTGGGTGTTCAGCTCATAGGCGGGGGAAAGTGTATCTTTCATCTACGTCCTCACAGTGCAATCTGCGCCAGTGCCACAAGCCCGCCTGCGGCAAGCCCGTAGCATAGGATCGTCGTGACGATCAGGCCGATCTTGCGGCTCAACCCACGGAAATAATCTTCGATCAACACCTGCATGCCCAAACGCATGTGGTGCATCCCCACGACCAAATAGGCCGACACGACCAGCGCGGGCATCGGCCGCGACAGACTCGCCACTACATCGGCATGGGGCTGGCCCAACAGGCCGCCAATGATGAACAGGAAAAACGGCGTCAGCAGCAACAATGCCACCGAGGTGACGGTCATCGTCCAGTGATGCGCGGTCCCCGACTTGGCGGAACCAAGACCCGTCACGCGCTTGCGATCAGTTACATAGGCCATCGTGTTCCCCCTTAGATCGCGATCAAGGTCAGCGCGGTCAGCACGACCGAACCGATGATCATCGCCCAGCCCAGCTTGTCGGACATCGCCACATCAAGCCCACGCCCGGTATCCCAGATCAGGTGCCGCACACCGCCCAGCGCATGATACCACAGCGCCAGAACCGACAGCGCCATCACGATATCGCCCAAGACCGAGGTGATCAGCCCGTCGATCACGTTGTAATAAGCACCACCGCTTGCGGCAGCCATCAACCACCAGACGACCGCGATCGCGCCGACCATCAAACCGTTGCCGGTGATGCGCACGAAAATCGAAGTGATCGAGTTCAACTGGGGGCGATAAATCGTCAAATGAGGGGAAAGCGGTCTGTTTCCCCGGTTCACATCGGCCATGGCTTGGACCCTTCCGGCTGTTCTAAGGTCTGGCAGTTGTCATCGTAATCAATAGCGCGTTTTCCGTCACTGTCACCTGCAACGATCCTGCATTCTGAGGCAAGACTTGGGGCGTAACGCCGCAGATGCTAGTTTTGTGATCACAGTTTTCAATCATGTGATCACGAAGCACGACCAACCACCTATCACAATGGAATCAACACCCAATAATCCAGATCAAGCAAAACATGCGACAAGTATTTGCCAGCATCGTCGCGCAGCGTGCCTGCTTTTCCGGCTTCATTCACCGCCACCAACCGCAGGCGCATCGCACCCACACCCGGCGCCTTGGTCGGTGCCATATCCAACACCTCTGACCACGCCCTGACAGTGTCGCCCGCAAAACAGGGGTTGGCATGGGCGCCGCCATTGATCGCCACGATCATCTGCGCATTGGCCAGCCCGTTGAAACTCAGCGCGCGCGCCATCGAGATGACATGGCCGCCATAGATCAGCCGCCGCCCATCTTCGCGCAGCGTGCCGTCGTAATGTGTCTTGGCGGTGTTCTGCCACAGCCGCGTGGCGATCATATGCTCGGCATCCTCAAGCGTTACGCCATCGACATGGTCGATGACCTCGCCCACGGCATAATCGCCCATCCGGTGCGGCTCGCCGGCCTGCACAAAATCATAACCCGTGAAATCGAGGCCCGCCGGAATGATCAGCGTCGCCGGATCGACCACCGTCGCCAGATCGGGCACCACCGGATCAGGCGCGGGGGCCGCCGCATCGCGTTTGCGCACCATCACCCAGCGCACATAATCCAGCACCAAATCACCATGCTGGTTGCGCCCCTCGCTGCGGACATAGACCACCCCGGTCTTGCCGTTGGAATTCTCCTTCAGCCCGATCACCGTCGAACGCGAGGTCAGCGTATCGCCG
>JAQCLA010000170.1 GCA_027592105.1 Pseudomonadota bacterium
CTTGAGGCGCCGGTGACGGGCGGCGTCCATCTGGCAGCAAGGGGCGAGATCACGGTGCTGGCAGGGGGCGACGTCGATCTGGTGGCGCTGCACCGCCCCGCACTCGAGGTGATCGGCAACAAGCTGTTCCACATGGGCCCCTTGGGCAGCGCCGCGATCATCAAGGTGATCACCAATATGCTGGCCTTTATCCATCTGGTGGCCGATGGGGAGGCCCTCATGCTGGCCAAGCGCGGCGGCCTTGACCTCAAGACTGCCTGGGAGGCGATCACAGCCTCCTCGGGCAGTTCATTTGTGCATGAGACCGAGGGGCAGCTGATCCTGAACGGAAGCTATGACATCGCGTTCAGCATGGATCTGGCGCTCAAGGATCTGGGCTTTGCGATGGGGTTCGGGCGCGAATTCGGCGTGCCGCTGGATCTGGCGGGGATGACAAACCAGACCTTCGTCAAGGGCAAAGCCGCCTATGGCGGCGAGGCGCAATCGACCCAGATCGTCAAACTGCTCGAGGATGCCCTCGGCACCGACCTGCGGGCCGAAGGTTTCCCGGCACGGCTGACCTGAGCCGCGCGGACCTTAGGCGCCGTCGAAGGTCCAGCGATAGGCGGGGGGTGTCGGCCCCTTGTTGCGCCCGCCCTGCTCCATCTGCTCCCAGGCATGGGCCAGGATGCCGACAGACCGCGACAGACCGAAAAACCCCCGTGCCAAGGGTGCGGGACAGCCCAGCTCGGCATAGATGACCGCCGTGGCCCCATCGATGTTGAGTGCCACGGGCTTGCCCCGTTCGGCCGCCAGATGCGCGCCGATGGCGCGTGCAATATCTGCGAAACGGCCCGAGACTGCCCCCGCAGCCGCCGCTTGATCAACCAGCGCCAAAAGCCGCGGCGCGCGGGGATCGACGGGTTTGTGGAACCTATGGCCAAATCCGGGGAGATAGGGGCCATGTTGCGCGCGCCAATCCTCCAGCGCACGACTCAGATCATCGGCCGCATCCACCGCATGATAGAGCGCCACCGCCTGTTCCCCCGCGCCCCCATGCACATCGCCCAGCAAGTTCAGCCCCGTGGCCATCGCCGATTGCAGCCCCACGCCACAGGTGGCAGCCATGCGCGCGGCGGCAATCGAAGGGGCTTGCGGCCCATGATCGACCGCCGAGACCAGCGCCGCCTCGAACAAGGCCGCACGCGGGCCTTCGATCTTATCCCCCATGACCATCAGCCAGATCATCGGCGCAAAGCCGATATTGCCGATCAGATCCTGCACCGGATGGCCGCGCAGGCTGATCCGCCCCGGCTCCATCTCGATGATGGAAGTGCGCCACCAATCGGCGACATCGGAATCTTGGGTCAAATCACGCCCTCCGCGCGTAGGGTTTGGATCTGCTCCGCGTCATAGCCAAGCCCTTGCAAAATGTCATCGCTGTGCTGGCCAAGGGCGGGTGGCGGGGTGGTGACGCTGGGGCGCAGCCCGTCGATCATGGCGCCCAGTCGCACCAGATCGACCGCGCGGCCCACGCCCGGCACATCGTCGAACCGACCGATGAAATCGCGGCTGGTGATCTGGGGATGGGCCAAGATCGCGGGCACGCGCATCACTGCACCGGCCGGCACACCGATAGCGGCCAGCTCCTCGGCCCAAATCTCGGCTGGCCGCGTGGTCAGCACGGTTTCCAATTCGGCCCGCAACCGATGGCGGTTCCGCTTGCGATCCTCGCGTGTGGCGAAATCGGGGTGGTCCAGCAGATCGGTGCGGCCCAGATGCCCAGCCAGCGCCACCCATTGATCATCGGTATTGGCCGCGATGTTGATCGGCGCATCGCTGCATTGAAAGGTGCCCGAGGGGGCGGATGTCGGGTTCTCATTGCCCTGCGGCTCAGGATCGACGCCCCCCACCAGATGGTTCGACACCACCCAGCCCATGGTCGCCAAAACGGAGTCTAGCATCGAGACATCGATAAATGCGCCGCGTGGATTGGCGTTGAGTGCCGCGCCGATCGCCATGGCTGCTGTCAGCCCCCCGATCGTGTCGGCCAGTGGATAACCCACGCGCAAGGGTGCGCTGTCCGCATCCCCTGTTATCGACATTACGCCAGCGGCCCCTTGCACGATCTGGTCATAGGCGGGCCGATCCGCCCATGGACCGGTCTGGCCAAAGCCGGAAATCGCGCAATAGATCAGCCGCGGGTTCAGCGCGCGCAGATGGTCGGGGCCGACGCCCAGCCGGTCCATCACGCCGGGGCGGAAGTTTTCGACCAGCACATCGGCACCCAACACCAACCGCTCCAAGATCGCCCGCCCCCGCGCATCCTTGAGGTTCAACGTGAGCGAGGTTTTTCCTGCATTTTGCGCCAGAAAGCTGATCCCCATGCCGCGCGCCGACAGATCGGGATCAGCACCCAGATTGCGCGCCAGATCACCGCGGCCCACCGCCTCGATCTTGATCACTTCGGCGCCAAGATGGGCAAGCTGCTGGCAGGCGAAGGGGCCCGCCAGCACATTTGTCAGATCGAGAACCCGCACACCCCGCAAGGGGGCCGTGGCCTCAGTCGCCATCGGCAACCCCTGCGGCCCGCAGTCTTGCCCGCCGCGCGCGGTAGCTTGGCAACACCACCAAGATCGCGGCCAGAACCAACAGCGCCAAGGTCATGGGCCGCTCGATGATGAAATCGAAACCGCGATAAAGCTGCATCGCGCGGGCGAAATTATCCTCCATCATCGTGCCGAGGATGAAGCCGATCAAAAGCGGCGCCAGCGGATAATCGGCAAAGCGCAAGATCGCGGCGATCACCCCGAAGCCCACAAGGATCAGCAATTCGGTCGGGTTGTTTTGGCCGATATAGCTGCCCATCAGGGTGAAAAACAGGATGAAAGGAATAAGATACTGCCTTGGGATCGTGAGGATTTTCGCGATGTATGGAATGAGCGGCAAGTTCAGCATCAATAGCACCAGATTGCCGATATACATCGAGATGATGACGGCCCAAAACACATCGGGCTCATCAATCATCAGGCGCGGGCCCGGTGTCACGCTCAGCGCCAAAAGCGCGCCGAGCAAGATCGCCGTCGTGCCAGAGCCGGGAATGCCCAAGGTCAGAAGCGGCACGAAGGAGCCGCTGCAAGCCGCGTTATTGGCCGATTCCGGTGCGGCCAAGCCCTTGATCGAGCCATGGCCGAATTCCTCTTGCTCCTTGCCCTTGGCAAGGTTGCGCTCGACCGCATAGCCAAGAAACGACGCGATGGTCGCCCCCGCACCGGGCAGGACGCCGATGAAAAACCCTTGGATCGATTGGCGCCCGATGACGGGGGCGATGGTGCGCGCCTCGGCCCGGCTGATGCGCAGATTGGTGATCTTGCCGCCCGCGCCGGTTGCGGCCCGGCCGGGGTTCATCACCAAAAACAGCGCCTCGGGCAATGCAAACATCGCCATGGCCAGTGTTATGAAGGAAAAGCCCGACTGCAACTCCATGATGCCAAAGGTGAAGCGCGGCATGTTCGAAAGCGCGCCCTCGCCCACCGTGCCCATCATCAGGCCAAGGATCGTCATCATCAGCGCCTTGCCCACCTGCCCGGTGCCCGCAAAGGCCGCGATGGCCGACAGACCCACCACCATCAGCGCGAAATACTCCGCTGAGTGGAACAACAGCGCGACCGACGACAGCGCAGGGGCAAAGATCATCAACAAGATCGTGCCGATCGTGCCGCCCGCAAAGCTCGCGACAGCGGCGATGGTCAGCGCCTTGCCGGCCATGCCCTTTCGCGCCATCGGGTAGCCATCGAAGCTGGTGGCGACCGTTCCCGCGACCCCCGGCGCGTTGAGCAGGATGGACGAGGTCGAGCCGCCGAAAATCGCGCCGTAATAGACCCCCGACAAAAGGATCAATGCCGAGGCCGGATCGCCGATGCTGATCGCGATGGGGATCATGATCGCGATGATCGACATCGGCCCAAGGCCCGGCAACATGCCGATCAGCGTGCCAATAACACAGCCCATCACCACCATCATCAGGTTGAAGGGCGTAACCGCCGCCGCAAGCCCTAACAGGAGACCTTCAATCATCTTGCGCCCTCCTCAGGCCATGAACGCCGGCCAAGGGCGCAGGAAGATCCCCAGCACCTCTTGCACCAGATACCAGATCGACCAAGCCGAGAGCGCCGAGACAGGGATCAAGATATACAGCTTGCGCTCGCCCAAGATCATCGCGCCCAGCATCAAGAACAACGTTGTCGATCCCAGAAAGCCCAAAGGCCTGAGCGCCATAGCATAGCCCAGCATCAGCACCACCAGCGCTAGCGCGGGGATCAGCTGATATTCGCGCAGCCGGGTGATATCCATCTTGCCATCGGCCTTATCGGCGGTGGCGGCTGCGGGTTTCACGGCCTTCGGCGCAAAGAGCACCATCATGCCGACAATAATACCCGCAACGGTCAAAATCTTCGGGAATGTCGAGGGCCAGATCGGGTTGCGCCGCAAGATCGGCGGCAGGCTGTCATCCATGGTGAAAAATGCGGCATAGCCATACACGCAACATAGCGCGATGAAGGCAAGCGCGATCCAACGATCGAGCGCCATGGTCGTCCCTCCCCGATTTTCGGTCATTATGGGATCAGTCGACCAGAGCGCGCAATGGCCGCTCTGGTCCTTGATCATGCAGCCTGCGCAATCACGCGCGGGCCGCGATGTGCTTAGAGAAAGCCCAGCTCGCGCATCAGATCGCCAAGCTGTGTTTCCTGCGCTTCGAGGAACCCGACGAATTCCGCGCCGGGGCGGTAGATGTTGACCAGACCCATGCTGGCGCGCACGGCTTCCCACTCGGGGGTGTCCAGCATCGCGGCCAGCAGATCCTGATAGGCCTGGACTTTGGCGGCATCCATGCCCGGTGCGGCGAAGAACCCGCGCCAGTTCACGAATTGCGCATCGATCCCCTGCTCGGCAAAGGTCGGCGTGTCAGCCGAGGCCGGCACGCGCTCGGGCGCGGTCACGCCGAGGATACGTACGACACCCTGATCGGACAGCGCGATCGCCTCGGAGAAACCGGTCGAGAGCGCGTCGATCTCACCCGACAAAAGACCTGCCATCGCCTCGCCACCGGCGTCGTAGCCGATGTAGTTGAAAGCGGTCGGATCTTCGCCTGCCGCCTGCATCACGATTGCCGCAACGAGGTGATCCATGCCGCCGGGAACCGAACCGCCGCCGATGGCGAAATCCATGCCGTCAGCGCGATACATGGCCAGCGCCTCTTCCATCGAGGTGATCGGGCTGTCGGCTGTCACGACAATCGCGGCGTAATCGCCAACGGTGCCTGCAACAGGGGTAAGGTCACGGAAGCTTTGCGAAATCTCGCCGGTCAGCGCGCGGATCACGATGGGGGTCGAGTTGACCATCAAGGTGCCGTCGCTGGAGGCTGCGTTCTCGATCAGGCTGGCAATCGCCACGCCGCCGCCGCCACCCGACAGGTTTTCATAGGTCGCGCTGCCGACAAGACCGGCATTGACGAGCGCCTCGCCGGTGCCGCGCGCTGTGCCATCCCAACCGCCGCCGGCACCGCCGGGGATCAGGAAATGCACTTGGTCCATCATTTGATCTGCTTTCGCCATGCCCGAAAAG
>JAQCLA010000171.1 GCA_027592105.1 Pseudomonadota bacterium
CTGTCACGCTTGCCGATGTGGCGCTGCACGAAGGCGCGATGATCCCGATCTGGTCAATCGCGCCTTATCGCGGGCAGGAAAAAACCGTTGCGGCGCATTTGCAAAAAACCATGGGTCTTGGATTTCCGCCCGCCGGTGCGCTTTTGTCGAAAGGGGCGGTCAGCATCGCGTGGTCAGGCTATGATCAGGCGTTCTTGATGGGGGGCGCACCCGATGCGGGGCTATCGGCCCATGCCGCACTCAGCGATCAATCCGATGCTTGGGCGCGGCTGATCTTGTCCGGCCCTTTGGCGCGCGCGGTCTTGGCACGGCTGGTGCCGATCGACCTGTCGGCTGCGGCTTTTCCTGTGGGTGCGGCGGCGCGCAGCATGCTGGATCATATAAACCTGCTGATCTTGCACGCCGACGAGGGGGTGTTCACCCTGATGATCTACCGCTCGATGGCAGCAACGGCGGTGCATGAGTTATCGCAGGTAATGCGGATGGTCAGCGCACGGGCCGCGATCTGAGCTTAGGCGTCGGGATGCGGGCGCAAGCCGCGCATCGCCAAGGCCTTGGCGGTGATCGCCTCCATATCGCGCGCCATCACAGGATCGTTGTAACGCATATCCGCCACCCGCCGCGCCCAGACGCGATGGGCATTGCGTAGCTGCGCATTGGTGCGCTGATTGGGGTCGAGATGGCGCGTCAGGCGCACACGGATTTGCGTTTCATTGAAGCTTTGGATCGGACGCTGCATCAGCTCGGCCACGGCCCGCTCGAAAGGGTCGATCACAACCGGCGCGGGGGCTGCGCGACCGCCACCCATCGCCAAGAACACCAGCACGACGGCCACGCCGATCACAGCGGCGATGGCAAATCCCGTTTGCGACGCCACAGCACCATTTTCGCTTTTGCGAAAGCCACGCGCAAGCGCGCCGATGTCTGACATGATCCACCACATGCGCCGAAACTTGCATCCGACTGCGGCAGGATTGGGACAAAAGCGCGAAAGCTTCGCGATTTCATCCCCAGCCTTTATTGGGCGACGGGCTGGACAGGGCGGCTGCGGCTCCCGATATTGCGCGTATGAGTCTTCCCCCCGGTTTCCTTGATGAGCTGCGCAACCGTCTCTCGATCACCCAGGTGGTCGGGCGAAAGGTGATTTGGGACAGCCGCAAATCGAACCAAGCAAAGGGCGATATGTGGGCGCCCTGCCCGTTTCATCAGGAAAAATCGGCATCCTTCCATGTCGATGATCGCAAGGGGTTTTATTATTGCTTCGGCTGTCATGCCAAGGGCGATGCCATCTCCTTTGTGCAGAGCACCGAGAACATGGGCTTTATGGAGGCGATCGAGCTTTTGGCCCGCGAGGCCGGTATGCAAATGCCCGCCCGCGACCCGCAAGCTGCGCAAAAAGCCGACCAGAACCAACGGCTTGCCGCGGCGACCGAGGCTGCTGTGGGCTTTTTCAAACTGCAGCTTCAGACCGCCGCAGGCGCGGCCGCGCGCGCCTATCTGGAAAAGCGCGGCTTGGATGCGGCCACGCTAACCCGTTTCGAAATCGGCTTTGCACCGCCGGCGCGGCAAGCGGGATTTGGGGCGTTGACGGCCAAGGGGATCGCGGCGGAGGATTTGATCGGTGCAGGCCTTGCCAGTCGGCCCGATGATGGCGGCGCGCCCTATGACGCATTTCGCGACCGGATCATCTTCCCGATCCGCGACGCGCGTGGGCGCTGCATCGGCTTTGGGGGCCGCGCCATGGCCGCCGATGCGCGCGCCAAATACCTCAATTCGCGCGAGACACCGCTGTTTGACAAGGGACGCGCGCTTTACAACCACGGCCCCGCCCGCGAAGCGGCAGGCAAGGGCCAGCCCTTGATCGTGGCCGAAGGCTACATGGATGTCATCGCGCTGGTCAAAGCCGGTTTCGAGGCGGCGGTGGCCCCACTCGGCACGGCGGTGACCGAGGATCAGCTGCGCCTGATGTGGCGCATGGCCGATGAGCCGATCATCGCGCTCGATGGCGACAAGGCGGGCATCAGGGCGGCGATGCGCTTGGTCGATCTGGCGCTGCCATTGCTTGAGCCGGGCAAGACCTTGCTCTTTTGCATTCTGCCCGAAGGGCAAGACCCCGATGATTTGTTGAAAGCGCGCGGGGCTGAGGCGATGCGCGCGCTGCTCGAAGGCGCCGAGCCCTTGGTGCGCATGTTGTGGCGGCGCGAGACCGAAGGCCAGATTTTCGATAGCCCCGAGCGGCGCGCAGCCCTCGACCAACGTTTGCGCAAATGCATCGCGCGCATCCCCGACCAAGGGCTGCGCCGCCATTACGGCGAGGCCTTGGCCGATCTGCGTCGCGCCTTGTTTCGCCCACCGCAACAAGACCAAGGGCCACGCCAGGGTCGCGGCGATTGGCGCGCCCGCGGCTTTGCCGAGGCGCAGACCCCCTTGGCCGAAACCCGCAACTCGGCCTTGGGGTCAGGCACGCTGGGGGCCGATGATCTGCGGATCACGCTGATCTTGGCCACGCTGTGCCGCTATCCCGCGCTGATCGCGACATTCGAGGATGATCTTGAAAAGCTCGACCCCGCCCAACCCGCCTATAGCGCGCTGGTCGATCTGTTGATCGCAACCCGCGCCAGCGATGCGGAGGCTTTGGCCGCCGAATGTGGCCAGGCGGGCCTTAGCGAGACGCACGAATCACTCAGATCCATGCCGCATCTGCGCATCACGCCGATTCTGATCGGCCCGCCCGATCCCGAAAAGGCACGGGCCTGCCTGACTGAGGAATTCGCCAAATATCACGCCAGCCGCGCCTTGGCCGCCGAGATGACCGAAGCGCTGGAAGACCTCGAAAACATGGCGGAAGGTGATTCTCGTCTTGTTCGTAGGCTCAATCACGCCGTACAGACACGCCATCGGGCGGGGCGCGGTGCCACGGTTCAAGCCAATGGCACTGTCAGTGAAGACACAGCCGCGCTGTCGAAAGGCTTGCACGCCTTGATAGAGGCGCGCGTCTGGGAGAAGAAAAGCCGCTGACCGATCTATGCGAATCAGTGATTCGCATTACATAACTTGCAGTAGCAAGGAATTGGCCGCCGGAATGGCTGCCATTCTGCCGCCACACGACGCCGAAGGACACCTGCGCATGGCCAAAGAGACCGACGACAGCAAGGAAAACGACGGCGAGGAAACCGAGATCGGTCTCGATATGAGCCAGACCGCGGTCAAGAAGATGATCGCCGAGGCGCGCGCGCGCGGCTACATCACCTATGATCAGCTCAATACGGTGCTGCCGCCCGAACAGGTCTCGTCCGAACAGATCGAAGACGTCATGTCGATGCTGTCGGAAATGGGCATCAACGTCATCGAAGACGATGAAGCCGATGATGATGGCGACGGCGCAAAGGGCGCCACCGATCTGGTCGAGGTATCGTCGTCGCGTGATGTGACGCTTGCTTCGAGCGAGACCGAAAAGCTTGACCGCACCGACGACCCCGTCCGGATGTACCTGCGTGAGATGGGCTCGGTCGAACTTCTGTCGCGCGAAGGTGAGATCGCGATCGCCAAGCGGATCGAGGCGGGTCGCAACACCATGATCGCGGGTCTGTGCGAAAGCCCACTGACCTTTCAGGCGATCACCATCTGGCGCGACGAATTGCTCGACGAAGATATCTTGCTGCGCGATGTGATCGACCTTGATGCCACCTTCGGCCGCACCTTGGGCGATGAGGATGACGCACCCGTCGTCGCCGATGTCACAGGCGCAGCGGCACCCGCCGCGCGCGGCGGCAGCGACGAGCCAGAGATAGACGCCGACGGCAACCCTTTGTCGCGCGATGGCGATGATGACGAGGATGACGACGAGCAGGCCAATATGAGCCTTGCCGCGATGGAAGCCGCACTCAAGCCGCGGGTTCTCGAAACCCTCGACCGGATCGCCGATGATTACATCAAGCTGTCCGAGATGCAGGATAAGCGGATCTCGGCCACGCTGAACGAGGATTCCAGCTTTTCGAAGAAAGACGAGGCGATCTATCAGACGCTGCGCGCGGAAATCGTGGAGCTGGTCAACGAACTGCATCTGCACAACAACCGCATCGAGGCGCTGATCGATCAGCTTTACGGCATCAACCGCCGGATCATGGCCATCGACAGCGCCATGGTAAAGCTGGCCGATCAGGCCCGCATCAACCGCCGTGAGTTCATCGACGAATACCGCAACTGCGAGCTTGATCCGGCATGGTGCGAACGCATGGCCGCGAAATCGGGCCGTGGCTGGCAAGCGCTGATGGAACGTTCGCGCGACAAGGTCGAGGAACTCCGCGCCGACATGGCGCAGGTGGGCCAATATGTGGGCCTTGATATCAGCGAATTCCGCCGCATCGTGAACCAGGTGCAAAAGGGCGAGAAAGAAGCCCGTCAGGCGAAAAAGGAAATGGTCGAGGCCAACCTGCGCCTCGTGATCTCCATCGCCAAGAAATACACCAACCGCGGGTTGCAGTTTCTCGACCTCATTCAAGAGGGCAACATCGGCCTGATGAAGGCGGTCGATAAGTTCGAATATCGCCGCGGCTACAAGTTCTCGACCTATGCCACATGGTGGATCCGTCAGGCGATCACCCGCTCGATCGCCGATCAGGCACGCACGATCCGTATCCCGGTCCATATGATCGAAACGATCAACAAGCTGGTGCGCACCGGCCGCCAGATGCTGCACGAGATCGGCCGCGAACCCACGCCCGAGGAATTGGCCGAAAAGCTGCAAATGCCGCTGGAAAAGGTCCGCAAGGTGATGAAGATCGCCAAGGAGCCGATTTCACTCGAAACGCCCATCGGGGATGAAGAAGACAGCCAGCTTGGCGATTTCATCGAGGACAAGAACGCCGTTCTGCCGCTCGACTCGGCCATTCAGGAAAACCTGAAGGAAACCACGACCCGCGTTCTGGCCTCGCTCACGCCCCGCGAAGAACGCGTGCTGCGCATGCGCTTTGGCATCGGCATGAACACCGACCATACGCTCGAAGAAGTGGGCCAGCAGTTCAGCGTCACCCGCGAACGCATCCGCCAGATCGAAGCCAAGGCTTTGCGGAAGTTGAAGCACCCGAGCCGGAGCCGGAAGTTGCGGAGTTTCTTGGATCAGTAAACCGATCACGACAGTGCTGAGTATGGAGTGTTTTCACGTGAAAAGATTTATCATTTGCGCCTTGCTATTGAACTGCACTCCTGCCCTCGCTCAAAGCGTTCCAGATATTGAAGGCGACTGCGTTTCAGCAGCGCATTTTATTATTGCAGAACTTGAAGAAGTTGACGCTGACCACGGCATCGTTCTTCGTGAGCTCGCCCGACAACTTCTTCAAGAAAGTAGCGATAGCCCAAGTGGACCCTACATTTGCCAAGCATACGTTTTGATGGGGGAACGTGGCACCCTTCGAAATATTGCACTCGAATACTATTTGGATTGAGCAGATCGCAAAATATTGCCTGCACATTTTTTCCAAGCACCCCCAAAAGGACGGCATGATTGCCCACCCCTAAGGCCGTTTCCATGACCACACTCCGCCGCCTTCTCGCAGCATTGCCCTATGGCGTGCTGATCGTGATCTGCCTGAATTGG
>JAQCLA010000172.1 GCA_027592105.1 Pseudomonadota bacterium
GGCTTGGCCCAAAAGGTCGTCGCCAAGCACAAGGCTTTCCAAACAGAAGCCCAAGAGCGAGGCATGCATCCCCACCGCCTCGTAGCACATGTTCAGCCCCGAAAGCCCGGCCAGCGCATTGGTGATGCCCTGTTCCCAGCCAGCCTGCATGTCGGGCAGCTTGCTGTCGGAAATCCCCGAGGCGGCCCCACCGGGCAGGTCGTAGAAACGGTGCATTTGCGCGCAGCCTGCGGTCAACAGCGCCTGTTCGGCCGATCCGCCCGACATTGCCCCCGTGCGCAGATCGCTGACAAAGGGCCATGTGCCGAAAATCGCAGGCGCGCCCTTTTTGATCGCGTTCACATAGACCACACCCGCAAGGCACTCGGCCACCGCCTGCACAATCGCCAGCGCAATGGGGGCAGGGGCCGTCGCACCCGCTTGACCTGCAGAGAGCAAAAGCATCGGCATGCCACGGCGGATGCAATCCTCCATCGTGATGCAACTTTCCTCGGCGAATTTCATGGGCGGGACAACGAAGCAGTTGGAATTGCTGACAAATGGCCGCTCAAGCCATTTCTCTTCACCACCCGCAACCATATGCAGCATCTCGAAGCAATCAGCGATATGGGCGGGGTCACTGAACGAGGTGCCGACATGTTTTTTCGTGCCTGCCAAGCAGCCGTAAAGCGTGTTGAGGTCCATCTCGCGATTATCCTTCACATCGCGGCAGACCATCGTGCGCTGGTAGAAATGGATATTGTCGAGATTATCGACGAGGCGGGCAGCATCATAGAGATCCTGCGCGGTCGACTCGCGGTAGTCATGCGTGACCGGATCGACGATATGCACCGCCGCCCCCGCCGTGCCGAAATGTACATTCGTGCCCGATAGATGCATGTCAAACTTGGGGTCGCGCGCATGCAGCGTGATGTTGCGCGCGGCCACATTCAGCATGTCCTCGACCAGCGCGCGGGGAAAACGGATGCGCCCGTCATCGCCCAAAATCGCGCCCGCCCCGGTCAAGATCTCGACACCCGATGGCGGCGCATCGGCCAGGCCGATCACCTCCAAGGCTTCCAGCGCGCTTTGGTGAATTTTCTGCACACCTGCGTCGCTGATCGGGCGGTATTGCCCACCCGGCATGCCCGGGCGCACGGGGCGCATATCCTCGGACAGGGGGGCCGCACGCAGCGCCACCCGCGCCGCCCGCCCACCCGAGCGTCGCGCGCGGGCGGGTTCGCAGGTTTCGCCGATCTCCAGCATCTGATCATTTGCCATTTGATTGCCCGTTCCTATAGCCGGTGCCCTCAGCGGGTCGCGCGCGGCGGTTACATTCTCACCCGCGCCGAGGCGGGGTCATACATCGGCGCAAGCGACGCCACGGCCTTGTGCCGCACGCCTGCCACCTCGATTTCGTAGTGTGAGGCCAGAACATCCTCGGCACTCTGACCGGCGCAGGGCACATAGCCCATGCCGATCGCACCGCCCAAGGCATGGCCGTAATTGCCGCTGGTCACCGGCCCCACGATCGTGCCATCGCGCAAGATCGCCTCGTTATGGAACAAAAGCGGTTCGGGGTTTTCGAGCCGGAATTGTAGCATCATCCGCGCAAGCCCTTGATCTTGCTTGTGCCGCACCGCGTCGCGGCCGATGAAATCGCCCTTGCCGGTCTTGACCGCAAAGCCAAGGCCTGCCTCGAGCACATGATCCTCATCGGTGATGTCATGGCCGAAATGGCGATAGGCTTTCTCGATCCGGCAGCTATCCAGCGTGTGCAGCCCACACAGTTTCAGCCCGTGATCGGCGCCGGCATCGCGCAAGGTTTCATAGACATGGGCGGCCATATCGGTGGAGACGTAAAGCTCCCACCCCAGCTCGCCCACATAGGAGATTCGATGCGCACGCGCGATCCCCAGACCAATCTCGATCTCGCGCGCCGTGCCGAAGGCAAAGCCCTTGTGGCTTAGATCATCGGGGCTGATCGCCGCGATCAGATCGCGCGATTTGGGGCCCATGACGCAAAACACGGCCTCGGCCGCGGTCATGTCGATGATGGCGACCGCATCCTCGCCCTGATGGCGGCGCAGCCATGCCAGATCGCGTTGCAGCGTGGCGCCCGGCACAACCAAAAGATAAGCCGTTTCCGACAAGCGCGTGACCGTCAGATCGCTTTCGATACCGCCACGCGGATTGAGCATTTGGGTATAGACCACGCGGCCCACGCCCACATCCATCTGATTGGCACAGAGGCGGTTGAGGAATGCGCAAGCCGCGCGCCCCTCCACCCGGATCTTGCCGAAAGATGTCATATCGAACAGGCCCACGGCCTCACGCACCGCCATATGTTCGCGGCGCTGGTTCTCGAACCAGTTCTGGCGGCCCCAGCTGTAGCGGTATTCCCTTTCCTGCCCCGGATCGGCGAACCAATTGGCGCGTTCCCAGCCCGTAACCTCGCCAAAGACCGCACCTTCGGCTTTCAGATGCTCATGGATGGGCGAGCGGCGCACACCGCGCGCGGTCTCGACCTGACGATAGGGCCAGTGATCGGCATAAAGCAGGCCCAAGGTCTCGGTCACGCGTTCCTTCAGATAGCGGCGGTTGCGCTGGAAGGGCTGGGCGCGGCGGATATCGACCTCCCACAGATCGAAAGGCGGCTCGCCTTCGGTGATCCAATGGGCAAGCGCCATGCCTGCGCCACCCGATGATACGATCCCGATGGAGTTGTAACCCGCCGCGATCCAATAGCCCTTCAACTCGGGCGCTTCGCCCAAGTAGTAGCGGTCATCTGGGGTAAAGCTTTCCGGCCCGTTGAAGAAGGTGTGGATGCCCGCGGTCTGGAACATCGGCATGCGATGGGTCGCCATCTCGAGGATCGGCTCGAAATGCTCGAAATCTTCCGGCAGGGCATCGAAACAGAAATCTTCCGGAATGCCGCCCATACCCCATGGCTTGGCCTTGGGCTCGAACGCGCCCAGCATCATCTTGCCTGCGTCCGATTTGTAATAGGCGCATTCATCGGGCACGCGCAGAACCGGCAAATGGCCAAGCCCCTCAATGGGTTCGGTCACAAGGTAGAAATGCTCACAGGCATGCAGCGGCAAGGTGACGCCCGATTGGGCCGCCAGATCGCGGCCCCACATGCCGCCGCAATTGATCACCACATCGGCGGCGATATGGCCCTGTTCGGTGCCATTGTCCCAATTCACGCCGGTGGCGCGCGCCCCGTCATCGGTGACAGCGGTGACCTTGACCCCTTCGATGATCTGGGCGCCCGCCATCCGCGCGCCCTTGGCCAGCGCCATGGCGATATTGGCCGGGTCGCATTGCCCGTCGCCCGGCAGATGCACGGCACAGGTGACATCGCCGATTTCCACATGGGGATACATGGCGCGCACTTCGGCGGTGGTGATCTCATGCACCTCGACGCCGAATGTGCGGGCAACGGTCGCCTGGCGCAGCAATTCCTCGCGCCGATCAGCGGTCAGGCCGAGCGAGATCGACCCCACCTGCCGCATGCCGGTGGCAACGCCCGTCTCGGCCTCCAGCTTGGTGTAAAGTTCGGCCGAATATTTGGCCAAGCGCGTCATGTTCTGGCTACCGCGGAGCTGACCCACCAGCCCTGCCGCATGCCATGTGGTGCCACAGGTCAGCTGTTTGCGCTCGAGCAGCACGATATCGGTCCAGCCCAGCTTGGCCAGATGATAGGCCACCGAACAACCAGAGACGCCGCCGCCGATGATCACCGCGCGTGCGTGGGTAGGGGGTGTTGCCATGATCAGGCCCTCAGCCGGCTGTTTTCAGGATCCCAGAGTGGGCGATCTTCTTGCACCACGGCGCGGCAGCTTGTGCCGTAGATATCGACCGTGATCTCGGTGCCGGGCACGGCCAGATCGGCGCGCAACATGCCCAAGGCGATGGACCCGCCCACGCGGTAGCCCCAAGCGCCGGATGTGGTTTCGCCCACCACCTGACCCTCGTGCCAAAGCGTCGACATATAGGGCGCATCCGCCGCCCCTGCATCGACCCGCAAGGTGACGAAGCGTTTGGCCACGCCCACCTGTTTCTCAGTCAAAAGTGCCTGTTTGCCGGGGAAGTCCTGCGCTTTGTCAAAGCGGATGAAGCGATCAAGACCGCCCTGCAACAGGCTGTAATCCGTGGACAAATCGCCTTTCCATGCGCGATAGCCCTTTTCAATCCGCAAGGAATTGAGCGCGAACATGCCAAAGGGCTTTGCGCCATGCTTGAGGATCGCGTCGTAAATCTCTGGCATGTATGCGTTTTCTGCGTGAACTTCCCACCCCAACTCACCTGCGAAGGAGACACGCGCCAACCAGCAAGGCTGGCCGGCCAGCTGCGCGCCCTGATGGTTGAGCCATGGCAGTGTCAGATCGGCATCGGTGCCAACCGCCGCCAAAAGCGCGCGCGCTTTCGGTCCGGTGACGATCAGGGTCGATATCTCGCGCGTGTGGTCGGTGAGCGAAAGGCCGGGGGCCAGATCGCGCGCCAGCCATTCGTGATCATGCCATTGCGCCACCGCGGCAGTGATCAGCGTATAGTCGTCGGGGCCGTTACAAGCGACCGACATCTCGGTCACAATGCGGCCGCGCGTGTCGGGGAAATAGGCAAGCCCCAGCCGCCCCGGTTTGGGCAAACCACCCGATATCTTGCCCAAAAGCCATTCACCCGCCCCCGGACCTGTCAGACGATACCGCGAGAAACCGGGCAGATCGAGCACGCCCACACCATCGCGTACGGCTTCGCATTCCTCGCGGATGCGGGCCTCCCACGGGCCTGCGCGGTTCCATGTCTGGGTCGCCTCCTCCGAGGTGTCGTCGCCCGGTTGCGCGAACCAATTGGCGCGCTCCCAGCCGCCATAGGCCCCCATCTGCCCGCCAAGCGCCTTGACGCGGTCATGGATGGGCGAGGTTTTGCGGTCGGGGGCGGCGGGCCAGCGGTGCCACGGGAAATGCATGGCGTATTCGTGGCCGTAAACTTCCATTCCCTTTTGCACGCAATAGTCGTGATCGGTGTAATCGGTGAAACGGCGCGGATCGCAAGACCACATATCCCACTCGGTCGCCCCTTGGGTGATCCATTCGGCCAGCACCTTGCCCGCGCCGCCGCCCTGCGCGATGCCGAAGGTAAAGACGCAAGCCTCGAAGGCATTGGGCACGCCCGGCATCGGCCCGATCAGCGGGTTGCCATCGGGGGTGTAGGGGATCGGCCCGTTGATCACGCGGGCAAGCCCGGCCTCGGCCAAAAGCGGCACACGCGCCATCGAATCCTCGATCTGGAAGGACAGCCGCTCCAGATCGTCGGGGTAGAGTTGAAAGCTGAAGTCCTCGGGCATGGGATCGGCGGGGTCGGCCCAATGCGCGCGGCATGGCCGCTCATAGGGGCCAAGGTTGAAGCCGTTCTTTTCTTGCCGCAGGTAATAAGAGCTATCGACATCGCGCAAAAGCGGCAGCTTGTGACCGGCCGCCTGCGCCCAATCGCGGATCTCGGGCACCTCGTCAAAGACCATGTATTGATGGCTCATCACCATCATCGGCACGGTGCGCCCGCCATAGGGCTTGAACCATTCGCC
>JAQCLA010000173.1 GCA_027592105.1 Pseudomonadota bacterium
AACAACCAAAACGGCCTCAAGCAGATCGGCAACGCGACCTATGTCGAAACCGCCGTGTCAGGCCGGCCGCAGGTCGGCGAGGCGGGTGCGGAGGGTTTTGGTACAATCCAATCAGGCTCGCTCGAACGTTCGAACGTCGACATCACCGAGGAGTTGGTGAACCTGATTACCGCCCAGCGGAACTATCAGGCCTCGGCCAAGGCAATCGAGACCACGACCAGCCTGACCCAGACCATCATCAACATCCGGATGTAATCGACGGCCCCGGCATAGGAGCGACAAGCCTCATGGATCGCATGATTCACACCGCGTTAAATTCGATGCGCAACTTGTCAGAGTTGCAGAAAATCAACGCGCAAAATCTGACGAACATGACTGTGCCGGGGTTTCGCAAGGATCTTTGGGGGCAAGCAGGCAGCGGTTATCTGCAAGCTGGCCAAGAACCAACGGCACGTGCTTTTGCACTCAGAAGCGGGGAAAGCGCGTTCTCTTATCAGGTCGGGACGATGGACCCGACGGGGATCGAAACCGATGTTGCCATTCTCGACGATGGTTGGTTCTTGGTGCAGCCCCCGGATGGATCAGAACCCGCCTTAAGCAGACGCGGCGACTTTTCGGTCAACGCGGATGGTTTCTTGATCAATGGCTCTGACGAGACCATTCTGAGCGACGCGCTCACCCCGATTGTTGTCCCGCCTTACCGGGAAATCCAGATCACCCAGATCGGTGAAATTCTGATCAGCCCGCAAGACGCCGAAGTCGGTACTTTTGTTTCAGCCGGTTTTATCGGCACAACCACGGCGGCCGGTGTGGCCCTAAAAAAGGGTGAAGACTCGCGTATCCGCCCGGTCGACGGCCCGCTCCCTGCGCCCGACCAGATTGCACATATGCAGCAAGGCATGCTGGAAAGCTCGAACGTGAATGCCGTTGAAGAGCTGGTCTATACCATCGAGTTGCAGCGCCGCTTTGAGATGAGCGTGAAATTCATCGAATCCGCAAAGCAGATCGACCAAGCCGCGGCACAGGTCATGCGGATCGCACAGGATTAATTCCGGGCTGGCACAGCTCTTGCAAGACTGTAGGGACGAACCTGACAAAGGAAGTTCCAGATGTCCGCAAGCGCCATGCACGTTGCCAAGACCGGTCTCAATTCACAGCAGACCAAAATGCAGATTATCGCCAACAACTTGGCGAACGTGAATACCAATGGTTTTAAGCGCGACCGCGCGAATTTCGAGAGCCTTCTTTATCAGGTGATGCGCTCTGGCGGTGCACAAACCGCAGACGGCACCGCGCTAACCTCCTCTTCTACGGTCGGCACCGGCGTGCGACTGGTTTCAACCCAAAAACTCTATTCGCAGGGTAGCCTTGTCAGCACCGAGAACTCGCTTGATCTGGCCATCGACGGGATGGGATTTTTCCAGGTTTTGATGCCTGACGGCCGGATTGGCTATACAAGAAACGGTGCCTTTTCACGTAATACCGAGGGTACGTTGACCACGCCCAGCGGATATATCTTGCAGCCTGAGATCCAGATCCCCGACAATGTGACCGAGATCACGATCGGGCAAAACGGTGTCATCTCTGTCATGGTTGCCGGCCAGAACGAGCCCGAAGAGGTTGGGCAGATCACGCTTGCAAACTTCACTAACCCCCGCGGCCTTCAGCCGATTGGCGAGACCTTCGTGATCGAAACACTGGCCAGCGGCGGACCAATTGAAGGCGTCCCCTACGAGGGTGGTTTTGGCAAGTTGCAGCAAGGCTATCTTGAAAGCTCTAACGTGAATGTCGTTCAGCAACTTGTTGATATGATTGAGACGCAGCGCGCCTATGAGGTGAGTTCAAAAGCCATCAGCGCCAGCGATGAAATGATGCGCCATATCTCGAACAACCTGTGATTAGGGCAAAGCCATGATGCGCCGCCTATCCCTGCCCTTCACCTGCGTTCTCGTCGCAACCCTCGCCGGCTGTTCCACCCAAGTGGAACAAGCCGCAAGCGCGGATTTTACGCCAATCTTTCCGCTGGCCGCCGATTATCAACCCGGCGGGCTTCCTGCCGGTGCGATCTACAACCCCCATCAGTCGGGCCTGTTTGCAACCGACCGCCGCGCAAGCCGCGTGGGCGATATTCTGACCATCGCCTTCACCGAAAGCTTTCAAGCGACCAAGTCGCAAAACGCAGGCACCGCAAAAACCTCGTCTTTCGATATCGCGCTTCCCAATATTTCGCCCTTTACGTCTGGGGCGGACCTGTCACACGGCACCACCCAGAACTTCACCGGCAGCGGTACCGCCGCGCAGTCGAATTCACTGACTGGGCAGGTCTCGGTCCATGTGGTGCGGGTTTTGCCCGGTGGCAATCTTGAGATCCTCGGTCAAAAGAAGCTGACGCTGAACAATGGCGATGAATATGTGCGGGTGCGCGGCATCGTGCGGCCTGAAGACATCACCTCGAACAATGTAGTTCTTTCAGACCGGATCGCTAATGCCGAGATCACCTATATCGGTGCGGGCGATGTGGCCGATGCCGGGCGACGGGGCTGGCTTTCAAGCGTTCTGACATCCATTTCCCCGAACTGACGGAGGCATCATAGATGCGCACCCCATGGTATGCTCTCGCGCTTGTCACAATCTTCGCGGCCAGCGTCTTTAGCAGCTTTCCGAATGCTGCAAAAGCCGAGCGGATCAAGGATATCACCTCGATCGCCGGGGTGCGGTCGAACCAGCTTGTCGGCTATGGCTTGGTGGTTGGTCTTGCTGGCACCGGCGATGGCGGCACCGGGCTGACGCTGCAGTCGATGCAGGCGATGGTATCGCGTTTTGGGCTTGTCACCGGTGTCGAGGGGCTGAATGCGCGGAATGCAGCCGCCGTTATGGTCACCACCGACCTGCCCCCCTTTGTCAAACCGGGTCAAAGGCTTGACGTCACCGTGTCAACCATCGGTGGCGCCAAATCGCTGCGCGGCGGCACGCTTTTGATGACGCCATTACTTGGGGCGGATGGCGAAACCTACGGTATCGCGCAAGGCAATCTCGTGGTCGGTGGTCTTGGGGTCGAGGGGCAGGATAACTCGTCGTTGGTCGTGAATATCCCGACCGTCGGCCGCATCCCACGCGGGGCCACTGCAGAGCGGATGGTCGAGTCCTCCTTCCTTGAGACCGAACATCTGATCCTCAATCTCAATCGTGGCGATTTCACCGCATCCGCGAATATGGCCGAGGCGATCAACAATATCTTTGGCCCCGATGTCGCAACCCCGCTCGATGCAAATTCGGTGCGCGTACGTGCGCCGCAAGATCCGTCGCAGCGAGTGGCCTTTGTCTCGCTTTTGGAAAATATCGAGGTCGAGCCGGTCGAGCCACCCGCGCAAGTGATCATCAATTCGCGCACCGGCACGGTGGTTATCGGCGGCAATGTCCGCGTGACACCGGCGGCCGTGACCCATGGATCGCTGACCGTCAGGGTCAATGAGCGTTTGAACGTCGCGCAAGGTGCCACCGTTGTGACCAACGAGAACCAGACAATCGTCGCACCGGGTGAGCCCGTGGTGACACCGGAAAGCACTGTGGACGCGACCGAGGAACCCGCCCGCGCCTTTGTTTTTGATGGTGGGGTGTCGTTGTCGTCGCTCGTGGACTCGATCAATGCGGTCGGGGCGTCGGCATCGGATCTTGTGGCCATTCTCGAAGCGCTGCGCGAAGCCGGTGCGCTGCGCGCAGAGCTGATCATCATCTGAGGCATACGCGATGACCGAACTCCCCTCTGCCCTGCCCCGCACCACCATCGCCGATCTGTCGCTAGGACGCGCGTCAACCGCGACAGGCCCGGGCTGGGGGCGTCCAAATATCCGCACCGACAATGCTGGGCCGGCTCAGCTCCGTCAGGCGGCTGAGGAATTCGAAGCGATGTTTCTCAACAGCTTCTTGCAAGAGGCACGCAAAGGCCAACTGGCCGATGGGCTGCTGAGTTCGTCGGCGGGCGATACATTTCGCGGCATGCTCGACCAAGAATACGCACGCGCGGCTTCTCAGGGGATGTCTTTGGGCATCGCCGATGCGCTTTATGGCCAATTTTCGCGGCACCTTTCCACGACGGATGACTGACCATGGCAGGGCTGTTAGACATCGCCAGCAGCGGCATTCGCGCCTATCGCGAAGCATTGGCCGTAACTGGACAGAACATTGCCAATATCGACACCGAGGGCTATCGGCGGCGCGGCGCGGCGCTGTCGGAGATTGCGGCAAGTCAGAGTGACATCACCACGATTGCCGATCAGACCGGCCTTGGCGTGCGCGTCGAGAGCATTAGCCGGGCCTTTGACAGTTTCATCTCGGGGCGCGCGCGCGATGCAACCTCGGACTTTTCACAGGCCGAGGCCTATGCCGTCGCGCTGGAAACCATGGAAGGCGCGCTTGTTCCGGGCGATTACGACTTGGGCTATTTCCTCGGTGGGTTTTTCGACGGGTTGAACGGTGTGGCCCAAGCCCCCGGCGATCTGGCCACACGCAGCGTGGCCCTGACCAAGGGCAGTGCACTGGCCAATGGGTTTGTGCAGCTTTCACAAGATCTGAGCGACTTGCGCGACACCATCTGGCAAGAAACCGCCAATGTGACCCGCGACGTCAACAGCCTTTTAACCACGCTGCGCAACACACAAAGCCAGCTAATCTCATCGGGCAGTGCAAGCGGCGCCTCCAACGCCTTGCTTGATGCGCGGGACCAGACGATCTCGGAAATAGCCACCTTGGTCGGGGTCACGGTCAGCTCGGCGGCAAGCGGGGCTGCCACGGTGACGCTTGGCCGTAGCGGCAATGGACCCCTGCTTGGATCAGCAACCCAGACCGGCTCATTGCAGGTGCAGCAAAGTGGCGACAGGCTGGTCTTTCTGGGCGGCCAATTGCCCGGCCTTGCCGAGACTCAACAGGTCTCGTCGGGTCGTTTGGCTGGCCTTTCAGAAGCGTATCGGGCCGTAAACAATGCGATACATGCCCTTGATACGCTGGCCAGCCGCCTGGCCACTGAGTTCAACGCGGTGCATGCAAACGGGATTGACCTCAACGGCAAGGTCGGCGGCGCGCTTTTCACAGCCGACGGTGTGGCCATCACGCAATCGGCAACCAATCTTGGCAGCTTTACCGCCACAGCCACCGCCCCCGAGGTGATCGACCAAACCGCCGCCGAAACCCGCTTTAGCTACTCAGCCGCGCGCGGGGCATGGCTAAGTTTCGATGCGACCGGCAAGGCTACGACGCACGCGCGTGGGCCGATCACCATCGGCGCGGTGCGCATCGACATTTCCGGCAAGCCCGCCGATGGCGATGAATTCACCCTAAACACCGAGATCGGCAAAGCCGCACAGATGCGGTTTTTGCTCGAAAAACCGCAAGAAATCGCCGCTGCTGGCCTTTTGCTCAGCCAAGCCGATATCACGAATACCGCCGACACCACGCTTGAAGCCGCCGCCATCGCGCCCCAGGCCGCAACCGGGCTGACGGATATCACAAAACTGCTGCGTGACGATCTTTCGACGCTCTCGGCGACGGCGCTACGCCAAAACGGC
>JAQCLA010000174.1 GCA_027592105.1 Pseudomonadota bacterium
CGCATTGGGCAGGAGTTCCTTCACGACACCGGGGAATTCGAGCATTTCTTCCTTGGCCATGGTCACTCCATTTTAAACGCACCATTCGGTGCAGGTGGCGGCTAGATGCGCCGGTTGCGGGTTTTTTTCAAGGCCAAACTGCGCAAGCCGTTGCAATGGGGTGGCAAGCATCGATGCCAGTGGCCAAAGCCCATGCCGCAGGGATCAGCTTTGGGGTGGGCCAAAGCGCGCAAGGATGCGGCCCGCGATCTGATCGCGCGCTTGCCGATAGGCGCTCAGCTTGGCCTCGCGCGTCTCGCCGAGACCCGTGGGATCGAGGATGGGCCAATACTCCACCTCTAGGTGGAAATGCCGCGTCAATTCCAGCGCATGGCGCTGGCTTGCGGGCGAGAGTGCCACGATCAGGTCAAAGCCCGACAGATCATCGCCCCATTGGGCCATTTCATCGAAGCTGCGCACGCGGTGGCGTTGCAACTCCACCCCCAATTCGGCACAGACGGTGACGGCGAAACCGTCGATCTCAAGATCGTTTTTCACCCCCGCCGATTGCACATAGGCGCGGTGGCCGTAGAATTTCTTCATCATTCCTTCGGCCATGGGCGAGCGCGTCGCGTTGTGATCGCAACAAAACAAGACCGAAGAGGGGAAATCGACGCCCACCGCTGCCTCAGGACCCGAAGTGGAGAACGCATATCAGCGTGAACAGGCGGCGGGCGGTGTCGTAATCGACCTCGGCCTTGCCCTCCAACCGCTCTTGCAAGACGCGCGCCCCTTCGTTGTGGATGCCGCGCCGCGCCATGTCGATCGCTTCGATCTGGCTGGGCGGCAGGCGCTTGACCGCGTCGTAATAGCTTTCGCAGATCTGCCAGTAATCCTTGACCACCTGCCGGAAGGGCGAGAGCGAGAGGTGAAACTCGGCCGCGTCGCGCGCATCTTCGGTATCGACATCGAACACCAGCCGCTTTTCGCGGATCGCCAAGGTGACATGATAGGGGCCTGCGGCCTCGGGGCGGTCGTCACGGGCGGGAAGACGAAAGGAGTTGTCTTCCAGCAGATCGAAAATGGCGACACGGCGTTCTTGTTCGATCTCGGGTGTAGGCGCGGGCATGCCCGACATGTCGATCTCGATATGGGTGATATGCATGTTCATTCCCCCTCGCCTTCACCGGCGGTCCGGTTGAGCCGTTCAAGCCGCGCGCGCACCGACAGGCCATGGGCCTCCAGACTTTCGGATATCGCCAAGGTTTCCGCCGCAGGGCCGATGGCGGCAAGTGCCGCTGGTGTCATCTGCGCCAGCGTCGTGCGTTTCATGAAATCAAGCACCGAAAGCCCCGAGGAAAACCGCGCCGAGCGTGCGGTGGGCAGCACATGGTTCGGCCCACCGATGTAATCGCCAATCGCCTCGGGAGTCCAACGCCCCAAGAAAATCGCGCCTGCGTGGTGGATCTGTTCGCTCAAAGCCTCGGGGTCGGCGACGCAAAGCTCCAGATGTTCGGGCGCAATGCGGTTGGTCAGATCAGCCGCCTCCGCCAGATCGCGCACGGTGACGATGGCGCCGTAGTCGCGCCAGCTTGCCCCCGCAATCGCGCGACGCTCCAGCGTTTCCAGCCGCTTGTCCACGGCCGCAGCCACCGCCTGACCGAAGGCGGCATCGGTGGTGATCAGGATCGATTGCGCGCTTTCATCATGCTCGGCTTGCGACAGAAGATCGAGCGCGATCCAATCGGGGTCATTATCGGCATCGGCCACGACGAGGATCTCGGAGGGGCCTGCGATCATGTCGATCCCCACCCGGCCAAAGACCCGGCGCTTGGCGGCGGCGACATAGGCATTGCCGGGGCCGGTGATCTTGTCGACGGGCGTGATGGTGGCGGTGCCATAGGCCATCGCGGCCACGGCCTGCGCGCCACCGATGCGGTAGATGGTGTCCACGCCTGAAAGATGGGCGGCCAAAAGCACCAGCGGATTGGCCCGCCCATCCGGCGTGGGCGCGCACATCACAAGCCGTTCGACCCCCGCAACCTGCGCCGGGATCGCATTCATCAAGACGCTGGACGGGTATGAGGCCAAGCCGCCCGGCACATAAAGACCGGCCGCCGAAACAGGCGTCCAGCGCCAGCCGAGTGTCGCGCCCGCGGCATCGGTCCAGCGCGCGTCGCTGGGGCGTTGGCGCTCGTGATAGGCGCGGATGCGCTCCGCGGCCTTCTCGAGGGCCGCGCGCTCATGGGCGGGCACCTTGTCGATCGCCTGCGCGATCTCCGCGGCGCTGAAGGCCATGGTCTCAGCCGTGAGGATGAGCCGGTCGAAACGGGCGGTCAGATCGATGACGGCCGCATCACCGCGCGCACGCACATCGGCGATGATCTCGGCCACCGTCTGATCCACATCGGGCGCATCTTCGCGCTTCATCTCGAGCAGCGCGGCAAAGCGCTGTGCGAACCCCGCATCCCGGCTGTTGAAAAAAACTGGCATTGTCATTCCGTTCTTGCACGCGCGCCCCCTCTACCCGCTCTCGCCGCGCGGGTGAAGCGCCCATTGCCCCATGTGCCATTGCAATGCGTTTCGTCAAGAACCCCGCGCAGCCCAGCCCCTAGCATAGGGGCCGGGTCGGTCATGGCCCACACCACCATTGTGCCAAGGGAGAAGAGGCAATGCATATTACAAAACAAGGTCTGACAGCCCTTGCCACAGGGCTGACAATCATGGCGATGGCCCAGACAGGGGCGGCACAATCCGCCGCAGGGGCCGAGGAATACACGCGCGCTTGCGCCAGCTGTCATGGGCTGACAGGGCGCGGCGACGGGCCGTTAGCCGAATATATGTCGATCCCCGTTCCCGATGTGACGCAGATCCGCACGCGCAATAACGGCGTCTTTCCGATGTTGGAGGTGATCCATCTCATCGACGGACGCACAGGCCTACGCGGGCATGGCGGGCCGATGCCGATCTGGGGTGATCGTTTCGAGGCGGCCGTTGCATCCGAGCTGGGCGATGTCGGCACCGAGATCGCCGTGCGCGGCCGTGTCTTGGCCTTGGCCACCTATCTCGAGGCGATCCAGCAATAGGCGTCGGCGCTTATTCGGGGTGGCGCGGCGCCTTGCCCGAGGGGGCCAGGTAAGGCCGGGTGACATCGCGCAGCGTGACCTCCATCGCCTCGACATCGATGGCGATGGCCCCATCGCCCGCAAGCGTGATGGTGATCTTGCCTGTCCCATCTTCGCCCGGCGCCCATGAAAACGTCAGCACCGAGAGCACCAGATCGCGCGCGCTGCGGTCAAAGCCTTGGGTGGCGACGTGCAGCGCATCATCGATCACCAGCACCGCTTGCACCCGTTCGGGCGGATTGGCCCCCACATCTTCCCAGCGGAAGCGGTTAAGCAAAAGCGCAAAGCGACGGCGGCGGCGATCCCATGTCATCTCGGCGATGGGAAAGACCGCGTCTTGGGTCAGCGTGGCGATCACCGCGAGGTCATCGCCGTCATAGGCGCGCAAAGCGACGGGGCGCGGGGCCGCATCCTCGAAGCGCGCGTCCTCAGTCATGTTCGCGCACCCGTTCGATCTTGGCCCCGACATTGCCGAGCTTTTCCTCGACCCGCTCATAGCCGCGATCAAGGTGATAGACGCGGTTGACAACCGTTTCCCCTTCGGCGGCCAGCCCCGCCAAGATCAGACTGACCGAGGCGCGCAGATCGGTCGCCATGACCGGCGCGCCTTTGAGCCGTTCGACACCCGTGACCGTGGCGGTTCCGCCATGCACGTCGATCTTGGCCCCCATGCGCATCAGCTCTGGGGCATGCATGAAGCGGTTTTCGAAAATCGTTTCTTCCAGCACCGACACACCCGTCGCCGTGCAAAGAAGTGCCATCATCTGCGCCTGAAGATCGGTGGGAAAACCGGGGAAGGGTTCGGTGCGCACATCGACCGCGCTCACGCGGCCATTCTTGCGCGTGACCTTGAGGCCTGCTGCGGTTTGTTCAACCGAGACGCCAGCGGCGTCGAGCTTCTCGGCGAAGGCCGCGACCAGATCCATCCGGCCGCCTAAAAGCTCCACCTCGCCGCCGGCGATCGCGGGGGCCAGCATATAGGTGCCAAGCTCGATCCGGTCGGTGACCACGGGATGGGTGGCCCCATTCAGCCGGTCGACACCTTGGATCGTGATGGTCGATGTCCCCTCGCCTTCGATCTGCGCGCCCATGCGACGCAAGCAATTGGCCAAATCAACGATCTCGGGTTCGCGCGCGGCGTTTTTCAGCACCGTGGTGCCCTTTGCGAGTGTCGCGGCCATCAGCGCGTTTTCAGTCGCCCCAACCGACACGACGGGGAAATCGACCACCGCGCCCTTGAGGCCGCCCTTGGCCTCGGCATGGACATAGCCGTCGCGCAGTTCCAGATCGGCGCCCATCGCCTCCAGCGCCTTGAGGTGCAGATCGACGGGCCGCGCGCCGATGGCGCAACCGCCGGGCAAAGACACAATCGCCCGCCCATCACGCGCCAGCATCGGCCCTAGCACAAGGATCGAGGCGCGCATCTTGCGCACGATATCGTAATCGGCGGTATGGTTGTTCAACCCATGCGAAGACAGCGCCAAAACCCGCCCGCCGTTGAGCGCCGTCACCTCGGCGCCAAGCGACTGCAACAGCGTCGTCATGGTGCGGATATCGCTTAAGCGCGGCGCATTGGTCAGCGTCAGCGGCTCATCGCTGAGCAGCGTGGCGGGCATCAAGGTCAGGCAGGCGTTCTTGGCACCCGCGATGGGGATTTGCCCCGAAAGCGCGCCACCGCCTGTTACTACGATCCTGTCCATGCAACCGCCCCTTCACTGATCTTGCGCATTGGTGCCGGTCTGCCCCGGCGTTTTTTGCTCGTCATCCGTATCCGCCTCGCTGGCACGCGCGCGTGCTTGTGCCTTGCGGCGGGCCAGATTGGCCTTGAGTGCCACCTTGAGCCGCGCTGTGCGCGGATCGATTGGCGTTTTGGCCTGTCGATTTGCTGTATCTTTCGCTGCCATGGGTGGGGGTTTACCCCTCTGGGCCGGGGGCGTCCAGATTGCGCTTGCAGTAGGGGGAAGATGCTTTTATGTGACCGCCCACGCGCCGCAGTAGCTCAGTGGTAGAGCGCACCCTTGGTAAGGGTGAGGTCGGGAGTTCAATCCTCCCCTGCGGCACCATATTTCCCGTGTATTTCGCATGACCTTTCGTTGTGCAATTCAGTGTGTGCCCGTCACAGGGCGGGTGGCTAGGTTAGTAAGACGGCGTTCTTGTGGTCTTCAAACGTCGTGTTCATGTATCGCATGACCATGTCGAGCGAAGCGTGGCCCATGAGGTCAGCGATTACTTTAGGCGGTACGTTGCGGCGCGCAAGGCGCGTCGCAAACGTGTGGCGTAAGCAGTAGGGCGTCTTGCCTGAGACGCCCGCTGCTTTGCAGGCAGTGTTCCAACGATTGTTCATTGATCGCATAGCCCAGTCGACACGCTTGTTGAGGCGGAAGACCCGCTCCGATGGGTCGGGCTTGCGGTGGTCTGGGCGGCGAGGGATCGTCGCCA
>JAQCLA010000175.1 GCA_027592105.1 Pseudomonadota bacterium
AGAACAAAGCCGGCCCCGCCATGGCGGGGCTGGCTTTCGCCACGCGCTTTCGCCTAGTCTTGGTCCATGCTTCACACCGTGACCATGGGTGCCGATCACACCCGCCCGCCCATCTTGATCGCGCATGGCCTGTTCGGCTCGGCGCGCAACTGGGGCGTAATCGCGCGCCGCCTGTCGGATCAGGGTCACCGTGTCTTGACCGTCGATATGCGCAATCATGGCGACAGCCCTTGGGCCGACAGCCATAGCTACCCCGATCTGGCCCAAGATCTGGCCGAGGTGATCGCCGCCCATGGTGGGCAGGCCGATGTGCTGGGCCATTCGATGGGCGGCAAGGCGGCGATGGCGCTGGCCTTAACGCACCCCACCCTTGTGCGACGTTTGATTGTGGCCGATATCGCACCTGTTGCATATGGGCATACCCAAAAGCACCTGATCGACGCGATGCGTGCGCTCGATTTATCGGTGATCGAGACACGCCGCGACGCCGATCAGCAGCTTGCGCAATTGGTCACGACCGACGGCGTACGGGCCTTTTTGCTACAATCGCTGGATGTGAAAGGGCGGCGCTGGCGGCTGAACCTTGATGCCTTGGAACGCTTCATGCCCGCGATCTTGGGTTGGCCCGCGCTTGGCGGCTCATTTCCCGGCCCGACCTTGTTCTTGTCAGGCGCGCTGTCCGATTATGTGCAGCCCGAACATCGCCCTACGATCAAGACGCTGTTTCCCGCTGCCCGTTTTGCCAAGATCCCCGGCGCGGGCCATTGGCTGCATGCCGACCGGCCGCGCGAATTCGAGGCGACAATCGCCGCCTTCTTCGGCGCTTAAAGCGTGTCGCGTTTGATCAGTCCGTTGTATTCACCGCAACAGGCGAGGCAGCGTTTGCAAGGCATAACGCGTTCGCCTGTTGCGGTGAATGCAATAGAACGCGGCACGCTCTAATCCTGCGCGCGCATCATCCGCTTGAGGAGACCCGTCTTCCAAATGCGTTGATGCACAACGACTGCGCCGATATGGGCCAGCACCAACAGGATGAGCAGGTTCTTCATCACCTCATGCGCCTCGCCCGCCGCCTCCATCTGGCCACCCCATGCCAAGGCACCCGTGACCGGTAGGCCGATCATCAAGGCATAAAGCGCCATATGCGCGACATGGCCTGCTTTGCGAAACATTTCTGGTTCGCCCGCAGGCGGGGGCGGGGCGCCGCGATCATTGCGCAAGATCAGCCGCCAACAGGCCAAAAGCAAGATCAGCGCGCCGCCTGCGATATGGCCGATGACCGGGGCCGAAAACGCATAGACACCGGTCTGCGTGGCGACGTCATAAGCATCCGAGATCCCCTCATGCAGCACGAATTGCAACACGATGAGGGCCGCCGCGATCCAGTGAAGGATGATTTGGACCCTGCTGTAGCCTTTTGGCTGTGCCATGCCGCACACTCCTGCTCAAGATAGATGCAGCTTACCATGTCCGGCATGGTTTTGCGATCTGCATGATTGCACAGGGCATGTTGCGGCTTTGCAAGCATCCGCCTGTTTGGCGCGGATCTACCCTAGATTTTGTTGCAGGGGAGGGTCGGACACCGTAGATGCGGTGTCACAGGTGCGTACGACGCGGTCGCATTGCAGGGGCGGGGTTGGCTTTTGGCCGGCTCCGCCTTTTCTTTTTCTGCGATGCAGCATTGTGAAAAAGATGAAGACGTCAGGTGCTTAGACGCGGTCTTCGCATTGCCTGACGCCTTCTCTCGGACCAGCGTCCCGAGGGACGTTTTGCCCTATGAAAACCGACCGATCGCAAGATCCGTCGATCCCGGTATCCGTGGCCGCAAGGCCCCGCCTACCTTCCCGTCCTTGCGGTCCAAGACCACCCGACCGGGCCACCGAATTCCCCATCCCCAAGGGGCTGGCCAATCCAGCGCGCCACCTGTCCGCCACGTCCGGTAGTAGACCCAAGTCCTTGATCCGTAGATCATTTACCCCGGCATACCCCAGTCCGTCCGGCTGTCCAGCGTCGTCCGCAAAGCACGAAGCCTTGCTGCGTCTCGCCTTTGGCCTCCGGGCCTGTCGCGCCCCGCTTCGGTTTCCCTTGGCGGTGATCAAAAGGTCTCAAACACCCCCGAGTCGCGCAAGCATGAAGCAGTGCAGCATGAAAATTTCCTGTGGAGGGAATCGTGGATTTCCGGTGAGTGCGCGGCGATTCCGGGCCGTGGATCAGAGGCTTGGCGGCAAGTGCGGCCTGTTACGATTTCGTGACGTTTTTCTGCACCTGCAAAGGGATTTTTCGCCCTGACGGGGCGTCCCACATGCGTACAGACCATGTACACAACCCGTACATCCGCGTGCTTGCGCCCCGTCAACCCACCCGCGCCGCGCCTGTGCAAGGCTCAGGATCGCGCAACCAAAGGGGGTCAGATGATCTCGCTCGAGGATATGGAGGATATGTGCAGCCTGACCCGCGCCGAGATCGCGCAGGTGGCCGCCCATGAACACATCACCGAAGAAGCCGCCGTGGCCGAGATCGAACGGCTGATGCACCAGCATGGCGGCCCGCAGGCACTCAACGCCATGCTCTGCGCCGACATCCGCGCGGCGCTGCATGCCGATAATGTGGCTGAGGCGCGGCGGCTGTTTGCGCTGCTGCGTGAGTTTCTGGCGGAACATCCCGAGGCTGTGCGGGGGGTGGGGTAAAGGCGCTTTACCCCGTCTTAACCAATACGCGGCCAAGCTTGCCCATGTCGATTTATCGCCGCCCGCCCGTCACCGGGGCCATGATCTTTTTCACCGTCACCCTCGCCACGCGCGGGGGGGATCTTTTGGTGCGCGAGGTCGATCTGCTGCGCGCAGCCGTGCGGGCGACGAAGGCGGAGCGGCCCTTTGGCATCGCGGCATGGGTGGTCTTGCCTGATCACCTCCATGCCGTGTGGCGGATGCCCGCGGGCGACAAGGCCTATGGCGTGCGGTGGGGCGCGATCAAGGCGCGGTTTACGCGGGCGGTGCGGGAGAAATACGGGACAGGTGTGTCGGGATGTAGGCAGGGATGTAGGCCGGGCTTCAGCCCGGCAATGCCGACGCAGCCGGGATACACATACCCCACGGACCTCCCGGTCGTTCGGTCTGGCAGATATGCCGGGCTGAAGCCCGGCCTACGGCATGACAAGCGCGAACTGGCGATCTGGCAACGCCGGTTCTGGGAACACCACATTCGCGATGAGGCGGATTATTGGGCGCATCTACGGTATTGTTGGGTGAACCCGGTGAAACACGGGTTTGTCGCGCGGCCAGAGGATTGGCCGTTTTCCTCGTTGCATCGGGATGGGCGGTATATGCCGGGGATGGATTTGGGTGTGTAGGGTGGGCTTTCACCCTACGCGGGTGCGCGGGCGCTGGCAGGTTTCACCCACCCTACCCATCCATCTTCAACGCATTGATGAACGCCGACTGCGGGATCTCGACCTTGCCGAACTGGCGCATCTTCTTCTTGCCCGCCTTCTGCTTGTCCAAGAGCTTGCGTTTGCGCGTGGCATCCCCGCCGTAGCACTTGGCGGTCACATCCTTGCGCATGGCCGAGAGCGTCTCGCGCGCGATGACGCGGCCGCCGATGGCGGCTTGGATCGGGATCTTGAACATGTGGCGCGGGATCAGCTCTTTGAGCTTTTCGACAAGCTGGCGGCCACGCCCCTCGGCCCGGTCGCGGTGCACCATCATCGAAAGGGCATCGACCGGCTCGTCATTCACAAGGATCGACATCTTGACGAGGTAATCCTCGCGGTAGCCGATCATCTGGTAGTCGAAGCTGGCATAACCCTTGGTCACCGATTTCAGCCGGTCGTAGAAATCGAACACCACCTCGTTCAGCGGCAAATCATAGACGACCATCGCGCGTTGGCCCGCATAGGTCAGGTCGAGCTGTTCGCCGCGCCGGTCCTGGCAAAGCTTCAGCACATCGCCCAAGTATTCATCCGGCACAAGGATCGTGGCCTTGATGCGCGGCTCTTCGATATGATCGACAAAGGTCAGGTCGGGCATATCGGCAGGGTTGTGCAACTCGACCATCGTGCCGTCGCGCATATGGACATGGTAGATCACGCTGGGTGCCGTGGTGATCAAGTCGATGTCATATTCGCGTTCCAGCCGGTCGCGGATCACCTCCAGATGCAACAGCCCCAAAAAGCCGCAGCGGAAACCAAAGCCAAGGGCCGCCGATGTCTCCATCTCCGAGGTGAAGGAGGCGTCGTTGAGCGCCAGCTTTTCGATCGCGTCGCGCAGATCCTCGAAATCATTGGTGTCGACGGGGAAGAGGCCGCAAAACACCACCGGCACCGAGGGTTTGAAACCCGGCAGCGGTGTTTCGCATTGGCGCTTTTCATGGGTGACGGTGTCGCCCACGCGGGTGTCGCGCACCAGCTTGATCTGGGCGGTGAAATAGCCGATCTCGCCCGGCCCAAGCTCGGCGATGTCTTGCATCGCGGGTTTGAACACACCCAAGCGGTCGATCTGGTAGCTGCCGCCGGTGCGCATCATGCGGATGCGGTCGCCCTTTTTCACCATGCCGTCGATGACACGGATCAGCACGACCACACCCAGGTAGGGGTCATAATAGCTATCGACCAGCATCGCCTTGAGGGGCGCGTCGCGGTCGCCCTTGGGCGCGGGGAGGCGGGTGACGATCGCCTCCAGCACCTCGGGGATGCCAAGGCCGGTCTTGGCCGAAATCTCGACCGCTTGACTGGCGTCGATGCCGATCACATCCTCGATCTGCTCCTTGACGCGGTCAGGCTCGGCCGCGGGCAGGTCGATCTTGTTGAGCACCGGCACGATCTCATGGTCGGCATCGATGGCTTGATAGACATTGGCCAGCGTTTGCGCCTCGACCCCTTGGGAGGCATCGACCACCAAAAGCGAGCCTTCGACCGCCTGCATCGAGCGGCTGACCTCATAGGCGAAATCGACATGGCCGGGGGTGTCGATCAGGTTCAAGATATAGGTATGCCCATCGCGCGCGGGGTATTCGATGCGCACGGTATTGGCCTTGATGGTGATGCCGCGCTCGCGCTCGATATCCATACTGTCGAGGATCTGTGCCTGCATATCACGCTCGGCCACGGTGCCGGTCAGCTGGATCAGCCGATCAGCGAGCGTGGATTTGCCGTGGTCGATATGGGCGACGATGGAGAAATTGCGGATGCGCGAAAGCTCGGTCATGGACGGCCTGCAAGGGAACTGGTTGCAGGGGAGATAGCTTAACCCACGCGGTGGGGAAAGGGGCTGTGCGCGATCAGAAATTTCAGCGCAAATCGCGATGGCTGTCTTGTTCATGATCAGGTGCAGTGATCACACCGCCATTTGCAGCGATCCGCCTTTGCCTTGGAAAAACTGACGCGGGTCGACTGCGTCAAGCCGCCGCGCGGTATGCTGTGGCTGCGCCGCATGGGTCGTGGGCCAAATGCGGCCTTTGGGATGGACATCGCAGGGGTCCGTCCCCATCTCACTCGCCAAATCGGGCAAAGATCCCTGTGAGTGGTACCAGTGTC
>JAQCLA010000176.1 GCA_027592105.1 Pseudomonadota bacterium
ATGCTCAAGGATCTCAGGCTCAGCCAAGACGCGGCAGAGGGTGTGGATGCCGACACGCCGATGGGGCAGCTGGCCGCCACGCTTTACGCGCGCTTTGTGGAGGATGAAGGCGGAAAGGGGCGTGATTTTTCCGCCATGTTGCCGCGATTCGAGACACGGGGCAGAACAAAACCCTGAAAAACATAGGTAAAACTGGCTTGGGAAAGCCCGTTTTCCGTGGCATTCTATCTGCGACACTCCAAGATATGTCCGCATAAGACCCGGTGCCGGAAAAGTTTTTATCGGTGCACCTCGACGACGGTGCCGGGTCGCGGGACAAATCAGTGAGCGGCTGGACAGCCACTCAAGCCAATACCATCAGATCATGCGAATTCGATCGCCACGCGCCGGTTCTGTCGGCCCTTTTTCTCGATCTTGGCGATCGTCAGCTTCCCGATCTCGGATGTGCGCGCGACATGGGTGCCGCCGCAGGGTTGCAGATCGACCTGCCCTGCCCCGTCACCGATCCGCACAAGGCGAATACGCCCCGTCCCGCGTGGCGGTTGCACTGACATGGTTTTGACAAGACCGGGTTGAGCGTCAAGTTCGGCCTCGGTGATCCATTCCTCGCTCACAACCAAATCGCGCGTGACCAGCGCATTCAGCCGCCCTTCGAGGATCGCGCGCTCATCGGCATCGGGCATCTCGGGCATGTCGAAATCAAGCCGCCCCTTGTCATGGGCGATGGCACCACCCGTCACCGGAAACGGCAGCACCACCGAGAGAAGATGCAACGCGGTATGGATACGCATATGGCCGTAGCGGCGCTCCCAATCGAGACGCTGCTCGACCTCGGCCTCTAAGGGCGGCAAGGTCACGGCCTCGGCAGGCACCAGCACGATGGCCCCGCCCTCCCCCTTGACGGCGGTAGCGATGGCGATGCGCTGATCGCCCAGATCAAGCGTGCCGCTGTCGCCGGGCTGACCACCGGACCGCGGGTAGAAGATGGTGCGGTCCAGCACGATCCCGCCTTCTTCGGTCAAGGCGATGACGCGCGCGGTGGCGCTCTTGCGATAGGGGTCGGTCATGAACAGAGGTTCGGTCATCACGCGGGCTTGTCCTTTGCGGCGGTCACGCTGCTGGTTGCGGCATCTGTTGCAGCTTGTGGCGCAGCATGTAGCGCCTCGGGATTGCGGAGCCAGATGTCGCGCTGGGCAAAAGGGATCTCGATCCCCTCGGCCACGAAGCGTTCCGCGATACGGTGATTGATCTCAGTCTTCACATCGACCAACTCGTTCACATCGCGCAAGATCGCGCGGATACGGAAATCAAGGCTATCGGCGCCGAAGCCAAGAAAATCCACGCCCGGCTCGGGGTATTTCGCGACACCGGGAACAGAGGCTGCGACCTCTTCCAAGATCGCCTGCACGCGGCGCGTATCGGTGCCATAGGCCACGCCCACAGTCAGCACCGCCCGCCCGATCGTGTTGCCGCGCGTCCAATTGGTGACGGTGCCGGAAATCAGATCGGCATTCGGCACGATCACATCGGTCTTGTTGAAGGTCTCGATCACCGTCGAGCGGACCGAGATCGATTTCACGATGCCCATGGTTGGGCCAACTTCGATCCAGTCACCCTCGGAAATGGGCCGCTCGATCAGCAAGATGATGCCCGAGACGAAGTTGTTGACCACGTTTTGCAGACCAAAACCGATGCCGACCGACAAGGCGCCCAAGACAACCCCAAGCGCGGTCAGATCGATCCCGGCCGTGGTGATCGCGATTACCGCTGCAAGGCCGATCCCGACATAGCCCACACCGGCCACCACGGCATGCCGCGCGCCGGAATCAAGCCGGGTGCGCGGCAAGACGGTGCTGCGCAGCGCACCTTGCAACAGGCGGGTGGCGATCATCCCGATGGCAAAGACCAGACCAACCGCCAGCACGATGGCAGGGGTGATCCGCGTGCCGCCAAGATCGGTCCCGGCAAAGAATTGGCTGATGATCTCGCTGATCTGTTCGGTCCGCATGCCCCAGATCAAGGCCAGAACCGGCAAGGCGGCAAAGACCAGCAGCAGATTGACCAAGACGGGCAAGAGCGCTTGTGCCGCCTCCTCTTGGGTCTGGCCGGAAACCAGCGCATAAAGCGCGCGGATCGGGCTTTGCAGGGCAACCAAGGCCGCAAGCAACCCCAAGGTCAGGGCTGTGGGCGTCATCGCCGCCTCGGCCAAGCTCAGGTAACCCGCCGCTGCAAGGATCGTGCCCAGGATCGCGACTACCCGCACAGCGATGATCACACCCAACAGCAAGCGCGAAGAAAAGCCGCCATCGCCTGGCTCGGGTCCGTCGCGCAGCTGGTGGCGGTGCTGGCCCAGCAATGTCGCCAGCCACAAAAACGCACCCGCAAGCCCGACATAGACAGGCAACACAAAAACGCCGCGTGCAGAGAGCGAGATGACATCTTGCACTGAAATCGTTTCGGCCAAGCTGCCCAATCCGAAGAAAAGGCCGATCAACAAGATCGCCCTGCGCAAGGATGGCCGCAGCGGCGGCGCCACGCCAAAGGCCGCGCCGATCGCGTCATTGGCCGGAAACAGCCGCCCCCCCAGCCAGAGCGCCAGATAGACCGCAACAAGACCCGAGATGGCCGCGCGCAACAGCGCGCCACCCGCATCGCCCAACAGATCGAGCGTGCCGATCGCAGCCCCGATGATCACCAAGCCCGTGATCGGGAACAACACCTGCAACAGCGAGATCACAAAGGCAAAAGCCTCGCGCCCCGGGCGGGCGGTCCCGTCTTGTTGCAAAAGGTCGGTCCAGCGCCCGACGAAGACCCGGCTGCGCAACACCAAGAAAAGACCCGCGGCACTGAGCAAGATCGCGAAAAAGGCACGGTCCCAAGGGCTTTCACCCAAGCTGCGGTAGGCCGCGATCTGCGATCTGACCTCATTGCCCAAAAGCACGAGCAAATCGGCAGCGCCGGTCAAGGCAGGTGGCCAGTTGAGCGGATTGACCGGCGCAGGGTCGCGCTCGAACAGCGCGCGGGCTTGGCGATCGGCCAAGATGGCGTCGATTTCCGCGATCAAGCCATTGGCGCGGTTGAAGGCCTCATTGGCGGTGACGCGCGGCAGTTGCGCTTGCGCCATCTGTTCCATCAAGGCCGCGCGCCGATCCGCAATCGCGGCGGGAACGCCCTCACCCTCGGCAGGGACCGGGCCCAAGGCGTCGATCTGGGCCTGCAAGGTGGCGATGCGGTCGGCATTGGCATCTTGCGCGGTCAAAAAGCGCGTGCGCCAATTGACCAAGGTGACCCGGAGGTTTTCCAAAAACGCAGTCGAAGCGGTGCCCGCCGCGATCAGATTCTCGGCGCGGACCGCCTCGACATCCCATGTGGCATAGTCGATCTCGGTCGCGGCGGTCGTACTGACAGCGGGCGCGCTTTGCGCAAAGACAGGTTGCGCCGCACCACTAAGCGCGAGCAGGCTGAAAAGCAGCGCGGTGAACAGAAAACGTTTCATCAATCTTCGAAGACCGCAGGAATATCAGCCGCCGGGCGGTCCAACCATGCCGGCACCGGCAGGCCCTTTTCGCGCAGGAAATCGGGGTTGTAGAGCTTGGACTGATAACGCGTGCCATAGTCACACAAGATGGTGACGATGGTATGCCCCGGCCCCATTTCGCGCGCCATGCGCACGGCACCCGCCAAGTTCACACCCGACGATCCACCAAGGCAAATCCCCTCTTCCGCCAGCGTGTCAAAGACGATGGGCAACGCCTCGACATCGGGGATGTTATAGGCGAAATCGGGCCTGAACCCCTCAAGATTGGCCGTGATGCGGCCTTGGCCGATCCCTTCGCTGATCGACGAGCCCTCGGCGCGCAATTCGCCGCTGGTGTAGAAATTGTAAAGTGCCGCCCCATCGGGATCGGCCAGCCCAATCTTGACGCCTTTGGGTTGCAACGCCATCGCCACACCCGCCAGCGTGCCGCCCGAGCCCACAGCACAGATAAAGCCATCGACGCGGCCGCCGGTTTGGTCCCAGATCTCGGGGCCGGTCATCTCGATATGGGCTTGGCGATTGGCGGTATTGTCGAACTGGTTGGCCCAGATCGCGCCATTTGGCTCGGTCTTGGCCAACGCCTCGGCCAAGCGCCCCGAATAGCGGACGTAGTTATTGGGGTTGCGATAAGGGGCGGCGGGCACTTGGATCAATTCGGCCCCTGCCAGCCGGATCATATCCTTTTTCTCTTGGCTCTGCGTTTCGGGCATGACGATCACGGTGCGATAGCCCATCGAGGCGCCGACCAAGGCCAGACCGATCCCGGTGTTGCCGGCCGTCCCCTCGACGATGGTGCCGCCCGGCCCCAACAGCCCATGCGCCACCGCATCGCGGATGATGTAGAGGGCGGCGCGATCCTTGACCGATTGGCCGGGGTTCATGAACTCGGCCTTGCCCAAGATCTCGCAGCCGGTCAAATCGCTGAGCTTGTTGAGCCGGATCAAGGGGGTATTGCCGATCGCGGCGGCAAGGTCGCTATGGATGGTCATTGGCCGTGCTCCGCCATTGCAATGCGCTGTCATCTCAAGGGATAGGCGCGCGGCAAGGAAACCTCAACCCGATGCGCGCAATCGCGCGCGGTGAAGCTGTAGCCACTGCATGCTGATGACCAAGGGGGCATTGGCCATATCGCCATCCGCCAACATCGCGCAGGCCAGATCCCATGGCACGATATGCGACAAGATATCTTCGCCCTCGGCCAGATGCCCGGCAATGCCCGTGATATCATCGGGCAGATCGGCAATGGCCACATAGCTATGCAGCACCTGCGCGACACCACCCGGGCTGGGGTAGTAACGCGCCACATGATGCAGCGCGCCAAGGGTCAGCCCCGCCTCTTCCATCGCTTCGCGCCGGGCCGTGGTTTGCGGGTCTTCGCCCGCGTCGATCATGCCTGCAATCGGCTCCAACAGCCAAGGATGGGGGTCTTGCTGCACATAGGCCCCAAGGCGGAGTTGTTCGATCAGCAAAATCCGGTCGCGCAGCGGGTCATAGGGCAAGACCGTCACCGCGTCCGAGGCGCGAAACACCGCACGCTCTTGCGGGGCGGACATGCGCCCGTCGAATTGGCGATGGCTGAGCGTAACCTCTTCGACGGCGAAGAATTTCGTATAAGGAAATTCTTGGGCGACCAAGCGGACATCACTGCGCGGCGGGTTTGCACCGAGCAATGCAGGTCGGCGCCAATTCTGCGTGCTGACCAAGGCCTGCGCCCGCGAGGCGATGATGCCAAAGCGGCGACCAACCGTATCAGGCGGCGCGGTTTGCAGCTGGCGCATCACCTCTTGGGCCGCCCATTCCTCGATCGCGCCCCAGTCGCGCACCCAATCGGCCAACGACCACGGGCCATCGGTTTCGGGCAATGCCTGTGCCGCATCCACCGCGGGCCGATAGACCGACACACTGCGCGTTGTGCCGCCCATCTCGACGCTTACGGGAAACCGCGCATAGCCAAAACATGCCTCATAGGAGTCGAGCCGGTCCAAGG
>JAQCLA010000177.1 GCA_027592105.1 Pseudomonadota bacterium
CTATCGTGGAATCGCTGCAATTCACCGACCGCGACACCGGCCTCGATATCCGCGCGATCCGCGAGATCAGCGACTATTGGGAAGCAGTGCGCGCCCATTACGCGGCCTTTGAAAGCGGCATGCAGGCCCCGGCATCGGAGGTCTACCTCCACGAAATGCCCGGCGGTCAGTTCACCAATCTCAAGGCGCAGGCGCGTTCCATGGGGTTGGAGGATCGCTGGCACGAGGTCGCGCAGATGTATGCCGATGTGAACCGCATGTTCGGCGATATCGTCAAGGTCACGCCATCCTCAAAGGTGGTGGGCGACATGGCGCTGATGATGGTGTCACAGGGCCTCAGCCGCGCCGATGTCGAAGACCCGGCCAAGGATGTGGCCTTTCCCGACAGCGTGATCGACATGATGCGTGGCAATCTGGGCCAGCCGCCCGGCGGCTTCCCCCCCGGTATCTTGAAAAAGGCGCTGAAGGACGAGGCGCCGATTCTCGACCGGCCCGGCCTGCATGTGGCACCCATCGACCTTGAAACGACCCGCGCCGAAGTGGCCGCCAAGCTGGACGAAGAGATCGATGGCGAAGACCTGATGGGCTACCTGATGTATCCCAAGGTGTTTTCCGACTATGCGATGCGCCACAAGGATTACGGCCCAGTACGCACGCTGCCCACGCGGACCTTCTTTTACGGGATGGAGCCCGGCGAAGAGATCGAGGCCGAGATCGACCCCGGTGTCACGTTGAACGTCCAGCTCCAAGCCGTGGGCGAGACCACCGCAGAGGGCGAGGTCAAGGTTTTCTTCGAGTTGAACGGCCAGCCCCGCACCATCCGCGTGCCTAACCGCAAGCTGGCCGCGACCGTGGTCAAACGCCCCAAGGCCGAGATCGGCAACTCCAACCACATCGGCGCGCCAATGCCCGGCGTGGTTGCCTCGGTCGCGGTCACGGTCGGCCAAAAGCTCAAGATGGGCGATCTGCTGCTGACCATCGAGGCGATGAAGATGGAAACGGGCCTGCACGCCGAACGCGACGCGGTGGTCCGCGCGGTGCATGTGGGCCCCGGTGGCCAGATCGACGCCAAGGATTTGCTCATCGAGTTGGAATAAGCGGGACATGCGCGGCCATCGACAGATGGCCGCGCGAAAGTTATTTTTGGGTCGATGGAAAAGCCGAAACCGCCCAAACTTTTGTCCAGGGGAAATCCGCAGATCGCCAAAGGCGATGGTGATGGTCCTGTGCAGGCCTATCTCGCTGCCATGCCCGGCTGGAAAAACGCGCTTGGGCATCAGTTGAACGCCATCGTGGCCGAGGTTTACCCGGACGCGCGCAAAGCCGTGCGCTGGAACACGCCCCTTTATGGCAAAGAGGATGGCTGGTTCTTGGCGTTCTACTGCTACAAATCCTATGTACAAATCACCTTCTTTCGCGGCGTCGATCTCGTGCCGTTGCCGCCCGTGGGCTCCAAGGTAGAGGGTGTGCGCTATCTCAACATCTACGAAGAAGATGCGCTGGATGAGGCATTGATAGCCGCGTGGATTTCGCAGGCGACAAAGCTTCCCGGCGCAACACTTTAGCGGGTAAAGCGCGGGTGATTGCGCTTTGCGCAGATACCCCAAGGCTTGCTTTCCGTCTCTGCGCGGAAAACCCACCCTTGCGGCGTAATTTCCCCCTTGCACCCTCGGCGGCTTGGCACTAATACCCGCCTCCACAGAGCGGGTGTAGCTCAGGGGTAGAGCATTACCTTGCCAAGGTAAGGGTCGTGAGTTCGAATCTCATCACCCGCTCCAGTCGCAAAGGCCCGGGTCGCAAGACCCGGGTCTTTTCGTTTCGGCTGCGGTGATGCGCAGCGACGGCGCATTGATCCCGAACATCTTTCGCGTATATCCATGTGCGATAGTTGAAAATGCCGGGTCCATGAGACGACAGCCACCCCTCCGTCAAATCGCAGCCTCACTGCCCGGATCGCGCCGCTGATGGGCGAGAGCGGCAAGGTGGCGATCATCGGCACGGTCGGCGTGCCGGGGCGCTATGGCGGCTTTGAAACCTTGGCCGAGGAATTGGTCCGCGCCGCGGCCCGCACAGGGCGGGCCGATCGCTTGACCGTTTGGTGCAGCGCCCCGCAAGCACCGCACCCCCTTCCCGACAGCTATCTGGGCGTGACGCTGCGCTATCTGCCGCTTCGGGCCAATGGCGCGCAATCCATTCCCTATGATGCGCTTTCGCTGTGGCAGGCGGCGCGCAGCGGGCATCGCGCGGCGCTTTTGCTGGGCGTATCGGGCGCGCTGGCCTTGCCTGCGTTGCGCGCAGTCTCGTCCATGCGGATCATTTGCAATATCGACGGGGTGGAATGGCAACGCGCGAAATGGCGTGGGGCCGCGCGCATGGTGCTGAAACGATCCGAGGCCGCAGCCGCGCGTTGGTCGCATCAACTGATCGCCGACAACCCAGAGATCGCCCGCCATCTGAGCGAAACCTATGGTCGCGGTGCGGTCGAAATCCCCTATGGGCATGAAGACACGAACCCTGGGCCACCTGCCGATATCGGCGATCTTGCTTTGCCTGACAGCTACGCGATGGCGATGGCGCGCGCCGAACCCGAGAACCATCTCGCGCTGATCTTGTCGCTTTTCGCCACCGATCCCAGCTTGCCACCGCTTGTGGTCGTGTCGAACTGGGCCGACACGGCCTATGGGCGGGCCTTGCGCCAACGATTTGCGGGCGATGCAAGGCTGCATCTGGTCGATGCCGAATACGACCCCGCCCGCCTTGCCGCGATCCGGGCGGCTGCGCTGTATTATGTCCACGGCCATGCAGCCGGCGGCACGAACCCGGCCCTTGTCACCATGATGGGCCAAGGCCTCCCCATCGCGGCGTGGGATTGCAGCTACAACCGCGCCACGACAGCGGGTCAGGCGGCATTTTTCGATAGCGCCGAGGGCTTGCGCGCATGTCTGCAACGCTATGCCGATCAATCAGCCGCGAGGGCAATGGGCGCGCAACTGCGCGCACATGCCCAAGCACGCTACAGATGGGCAGATGTCACAGATGCCTATTTCCGTCTCTTGGGTCTCTAGCCGGGCCTTTCGCCCGCGCCCGCAGGGGTCTATACCCGCGCCGAAGACGACAAGGGAGCAGGCCGATGCGCACCGCCCAGATCACCCGCAAGACCAACGAGACCGACATCACCCTGTCGGTCGGCCTCGATGGCACGGGCCGCCGTGACATCAAGACAGGCGTGGGCTTTTTCGACCACATGCTCGACCAACTCGCCCGCCACGCGCTGATCGACATGGAGATCAACGCCACGGGCGATCTGCATATCGACGATCACCACACGGTCGAGGATGTGGGCATCGCCTTGGGCCAAGCCTTGGCGCAAGCGATGGGCGACAAGCGCGGCATCCGCCGCTACGGCAGCTTCCACCTCGCGATGGATGATGCGCTGGTGCGCGCGGCACTCGACCTGTCGGGGCGGCCCTATCTGGTCTGGGACGTGGATTTTCCCACGGCCAAGATCGGCACCTTCGACACCGAGCTGGTGCGCGAGTTCTTTCAGGCGCTCTCGACACATGGCGGCATCACGCTGCATGTGAGCAAGCTTGCCGGCATCAACAGCCACCACATCGCCGAGGCGGCCTTCAAGGCCGTGGCGCGTGCGCTGCGCGAGGCGCTCGAACCCGATCCGCGCAGCGGCGATGCCATCCCTTCGACCAAGGGCAGCTTGTGAACGCATGACCACGGTCCTGATCGACTACGACTCGGGCAATCTGCACTCGGCCGAGAAAGCCTTTCAGCGCATGGCGGCCGAGGGCGGGCATGGCCCGGTCATCGTCACCGCCGACCCCTACACCGTGGCACGGGCGGACCGTGTCGTGCTGCCGGGCGACGGGGCCTTTCCCGCCTGCCGCCGGGGGCTTCAAGCGATCGACGGGCTGGAAGAGGCGATCCTCGCCGCCGTCGAAACCCGCGGCGTGCCCTTCCTTGGCATCTGCGTCGGCATGCAGATGATGGCGACATGGGGCCGGGAATACACGGATGTCGCGGGCTTCGGCTGGACCAGGGGCGAGGTCACGCGCATCACCCCCGCCGATCCCACGCTCAAGGTGCCGCATATGGGCTGGAACGACCTGATCATCGACCGGCCCCATCCCGTGCTTGCGGGGATCGCAACGGGCGATCACGCCTATTTCGTGCATTCCTACGCCATGCGGCTCGACGATCCCGCCGATCTCTTGGCGCATGTCGACTATGGCGGGCCGGTCACGGCCATCGTGGGCCGCGCGAACATGGTGGGCGCGCAATTCCACCCCGAGAAAAGCCAGCGCGCGGGGCTCAGGCTGATCGCCAATTTCTTGAATTGGCGGCCCTGACCCCCCGCGCGCCTCGTGCCTAGTTGACCCGTTGCCAGGTGCCGCCCTCGCGGCAGATGGCCCCGCCCATCACGCAGCCCGACACGGTCAGCGCATTGCCTGAAAGCGCCAGTCGCGAGCGGTAATCGCGCCCACGGTCGGGCGAATGCAACATGCCGCGATACTGGCCCGCCTCGCCTGTGGGGTTGGTGTCCCAGATCAGTTGACGACCTGTATTCTCCGATTGAATCGGGTTACCCGCGCTGTCGAAGGATTGCACCAGCGTGCCACACAGCGACGTGCCGCATTGGGTGATCCGGATGATCCCGCTATTGCCGTTGTCATCGGCGGCCGTGCGCCAATCCCCGATCAGCGGGTCGGCCGCCGCCGCCCCCGCCAACATCATCAGCGCCACGGCGCCGCCTACCAGTTTGCGCATAACATCTCCTCCCAAGAGTTGTGGGCCGATCTAGCCTTGGGCCGGGGGATTCTGTCCAGCATGACGTTGCGCCAAATGCGGCCCTTGCCCCCCGCCCGCCCCTTTGACAAAAGCGCGCCATACGACCGCGAAAGGAACAAGCGCCATGATCCTCTACCCCGCCATCGACCTCAAGGATGGTCAGGCCGTCCGCCTTGTGCGCGGTGAAATGGATCAGGCGACGGTGTTCAACACCGACCCCGCGGCACAGGCCCGCGCATTTCAGGATGCAGGCAGCGCTTGGCTGCACCTTGTGGATTTGAACGGTGCCTTTGCGGGCCAACCGGTCAACGGCGCGGCCGTCGAGGCTATCTTGGCCGCGACAGATGTCCCCGCCCAGCTTGGCGGCGGCATCCGCGACATGGCGACGATCGAGATGTGGCTCACTCGCGGCATCGCGCGTGTCATCCTCGGCACGGTCGCGGTGGAAAACCCCGCCCTCGTGCGCCAAGCCGCCGCTGCATTCCCGGGCCAGATCGCCGTCGGCATCGACGCGCGCAAGGGCCGCGTGGCGACCAAGGGCTGGGCCGAGGAAACCGATGTCATGGTCACCGACCTTGCCCGCCAGTTCGAAGATGCCGGTGTCGCCGCCATCATCTACACCGATATCGACCGCGACGGCGCGATGGGCGGCCCCAACGTGCAAGCGACCGCCGATCTCGCGCGCGCCACCACCATCCCCGTCATCGCCTCGGGCGG
>JAQCLA010000178.1 GCA_027592105.1 Pseudomonadota bacterium
CATCTTGGCCCCGTGCCGGGCGATACCTTCGTTCTCGTATTTACGGCCCACCATGAAGCCAGTGATATTCTGCAAGAACACCAGCGGGATCTTGCGCTGTGAACATAGCTGGATGAAATGCGCAGCCTTTTGGGCGCTTTCGGAAAACAGCACGCCATTATTGGCCACAAAGCCCACATCCATGCCCATCACTTGGGCAAAGCCCGTCACGATACTTTCGCCGAAGCGGGGTTTGAATTCATCGAACCAGCTCTCGTCGACGATGCGCGCGATGACCTCGCGGATATCATAGGGCGTGGTCAGGGACGCGGGCACAACGCCCAGCAATTCGTCAGGATCATAAGCAGGCGGGCGGCCCTGTAGGGTAGGTGCAACCCACTGATCCCCGCCCAACGAGCGCACCGCGCGCCGCGCCAAGGCCAGCGCATGGGCATCATCCTCGGCCAGATAATCGGCCACACCCGACAGCCGCGTATGCACATCGCCGCCGCCCAGATCCTCGGCGCTGACCACCTCGCCGGTCGCAGCCTTTACCAAGGGCGGGCCGGCAAGAAAGATCGTGCCTTGTTCTTTCACGATGATCGAGACGTCCGACATCGCTGGCACATAGGCCCCGCCCGCCGTGCAAGAGCCCATGACGACAGCGATCTGCGCAATGCCTGCCGCCGACATCTGCGCTTGGTTATAGAAGATCCGGCCGAAGTGATCGCGGTCGGGAAAAACCTCGTCTTGATTGGGCAGGTTCGCGCCCCCGCTATCGACCAGATAGATGCAGGGAAGGCGGCATTGCGCGGCGATCTCTTGTGCGCGCAGGTGCTTTTTGACCGTAATCGGGAAATAGGTGCCGCCCTTCACCGTGGCATCGTTGCAGATCACCATGACCTGCCGCCCTTCGACCTGTCCGACACCGGCGATCAGCCCTGCGCAGGGTGCGGCACCATCATGCAGATCATGGCCCGCCAGTGCCCCGATTTCGAGGAACGGCGCGCCCGCATCAAGCAGGTTCGCCACCCGCTCGCGCGGCAGCATCTTGCCGCGTGCGACATGGCGATCACGCGCCTTGGCCCCGCCACCATCGGCGGCCAAGGCCGCGGCCTTTGCGATCTCATCCAAGGCTGACAGATGGGCCGCGCGGTTTTCACGCGCCTCTTGCGTGGCGGCGTTGAAAAGCGATGTCAGGCGCATGGCGTGACCCCCTTGCCTGGCGATGGGTGATGTTGCCTCATGTCTTTGGCCCCAGATCGGGCAGCGCGACCTCGCGCCCCCAATCATCGACAGCGACGGCCCAATCGCCGCGGCAGGTCACGATCAACCGCACCCCTGCGATGGCCGCCGGGCGCGCGGCGCAATCAGTGGGCTGGCCACCCGTTTCCGCCACATAGCGCGCGGCTTGGGCATCGATGATCGCGGTCTCGCCGGGCGGCACGGCGCGCAGACCCAACCAAAGGCCAAAGGCCCCGGCAACCACCAGAGCCGCAATCAAGGGGAGGATCAGACCACGCATCCCGCCACCTATGCCATTGCCGCCATCATCTCGCGCCCGATCAACATGCGCCGAATCTCTGAAGTGCCCGCGCCGATCTCCATCAGCTTGGCATCGCGGAACATGCGCGCAACGGGTGCATCAGCCAGAAAGCCCGCGCCGCCCATCGCTTGCACCGCCTGATGGGCGACTTTCATCCCCTCTTCGCTGGCATAAAGCACGCAAGCGGCCGCATCGGCGCGCGTCACCTCGCCCCGGTCACAGGCTTTTGCCACCTCATAGGCATAGGCACGCGCCGAATTCATCGCCGTGTACATATCGGCGATCTTGCCTTGCATCAGCTGGAACGATCCGATGGGTTGGCCGAACTGGTGACGATCGCGCATATAGGGCATCACCTCGTCCATGCATCCGGCCATGATCCCGATATTGACGCCCGAGAGCACGACGCGCTCGTAATCGAGCCCGCTCATCAGGACGCGCACACCGCGCCCTTCTTCGCCGAGGACATTTTCAAACGGCACTTCGACATCGGCGAAGATCAATTCCGCCGTGTTCGAGCCGCGCATCCCGAGCTTGTCGAAATGCGGGCTGGTCGAAAACCCCTTCATCGTCTTTTCCACGATGAAGGCGGTGATCCCCTTCGATCCCGCCGCAGGGTCGGTCTTGGCATAAACGACCAGCGTATCGGCATCGGGACCATTGGTGATCCAGTATTTCGTGCCGTTCAAAACATAGCGGTCATTACGCTTTTCAGCGCGCAGCTGCATGCCGACGACATCCGAGCCTGCCCCTGCCTCGGACATGGCCAGTGCACCGATATGTGCGCCCGAGACCAGGCCGGGCAAATACTGTTCCTTTTGGGCTTGGGTGCCGTTGAGGCGGATCTGATTGACGCAAAGATTGGAATGCGCCCCATAGCTCAACCCGATGGAGGCCGAGGCGCGGCTAACCTCTTCGACCGCGACCAGATGGGCCAGATAGCCCATGCCCGCGCCGCCGAATTCCTCCTCGACCGTGATGCCAAGCAGGCCCAGCGCCCCCATTTCCGGCCACAGCGCATTTGGAAAGGCATTGCTGCGATCAGTTTCCGCCGCCAAGGGCTTGACGCGCTTTTGCGACCAAGCATGCACCATATCGCGCAGGGCGTTGACCTCTTCGCCCAGATCGAACCGCATCGATCCTAGAAACATGCGCCAATTCCTCCCGTTAATTGAACGCTTGTTCAATTCATACCGCAGCGCCGGGCAGGCTGTCAAAGCTTTCCATTGGGCGCTTGCAAAGGACTGGCCGGGATGCTCCGCTAAGGCCAGCTTTCATCAAGGTCCGTCATGCTGCGTTTTCATATCTACGATGTTTTCACCTCCACACCCTTCACCGGTAATCCTCTGGCCATTGTCGAGGGTGCCGATGCCTTGAGCCTCGCGCAGATGCAGACCATCGCGCGGCAGTTCAACCTGTCCGAGACGATCTTTGTCCAAAGTCCCGCGAACCCGGCTCACAGCGCCAAAGTGCGGATTTTCTTTCCTACCGCCGAGATTCCCTTTGCCGGCCATCCCACGATCGGCTGCGCCTTGCATTTGGCGGGCGCCACGGGAACGCGGATCATCTTGGAAGAACAAGCGGGTCTTGTTCCGGTGACGATCACCCGCATGGGCGGCGTGGCCACGGCCGAGTTCACCGCCCCGAAATTGCCCGTCCGTCATGCGCCAACCCCACCCCATGCAATGATCGCGGCCGCCTTGGGCATCACGCCTGCGCAGATCGGCCCGCATGATCCGGGGGTTTGGGAAGGCGGGCCTGCCTTTCTTTTCGTGCCGATCACCGACCTTGCCACGCTTGCCGCCGCGCGCCCGCAAGAACCGGCATGGTCCGCGCTGATGCAGGCCGCCGATGTCGATAGCGCCTATCTGTACGTCATGACCGCCGATGGGCCGCGCGCGCGCATGTTCTCGCCCGGTGCAGGCATCCCCGAAGATCCAGCCACCGGATCGGCCACCGCCATCTTGGCCGCGCAGCTTTTGGCCAATGGTGCCTTGGCCGATGGCACGACGCAGCTTCACCTGACCCAAGGCATCGAGATGGGCAGGCCCGCGCGCCTGCGCCTCACAGTCGATGTGGCCCAAGATGCGATCAACGCGATCCGCGTCGCAGGCAGCGCCATCAAGATCGCAGATGGCATGATCCGCACCCCTTAATCGCCAAGACCGCCTATATCGCTCATCATGATAGCTGACCTGATCCGCCGCTTGACGGCCACCGACCCCGCCCCCCTGCCCGATGGCGACGCACGCCTTGCGCTGGCCGCCTTGCTTGTGCGCGTGGCTCGCACCGATGGCGATTACGCCGCCATCGAACAGTTGCAGATCGACCGCGCCTTGGCCCATCGCTACGCCCTGTCAGACAGCGCCGCGACTGCGCTGCGGGCCGAGGCCGAAGCGCTCGAGGCCGCCGCCCCCGATACCGTCCGCTTTACCCGTGCAATCAAGGATTGCGTCCCCTATGAGGACCGCGTGCATGTGATCGAGGCGATGTGGTTCGTGGCCCTCGCCGATGGCACCCGCGACCACGAGGAAGATGCGCTGCTGCGCATGGTGGCCCCGATGCTGGGCGTCAATGATCGCGACAGCAACCTTGCCCGCCTGCGGGTCGAACAGACCCATTACAGCGGCTAGCCAAGGCGATGATCGCAGCCCTTCCCATGTACGACCGCCCAGAGATCCGCTGGGCGAACGAGACATTCTGGGCCCATATCCGCGACGCGCTGCGCGGCATGCAGATCGCCGCCCCTGATGCGCTGACGGGCGATGGCGATCCTTGGGCCATCTGGCAAGACCCGGGCTTGGTCTTGGCACAGACCTGCGGTTTGCCGTTCCGGGCGCGCCTACATGACAAGGTGGCGCTTGTCGCCACCCCTGACTACGGCCTGCCCGGCTGCCCGCCCGGCTATTACAACTCGGTCATCATCGCGCGGCCCGGCCCGCTGCCCCATCGCCCAAGGCTGGCGATCAACGACCCGCTCAGCCAATCGGGCTGGGCTGCTCTTGCCGCCTGGATCGCGGCACAAGACATCGCTCCCGGCCCCGTGACGATGACGGGGGCGCATGCCGCCTCGGCCCGCGCGGTGGCCGATGGCTTGGCAGATCTGGCCGCAATCGATGCACAGACATGGCGGCTTTTACTGCGCCACGCAAACGCGGACCCCGCACTCGCGATTGCGCGCACACCCCCCACCCCCGGCCTGCCATTGATTACGGCCATTGGCCATGCGCCCGATGACATCGCCAAAGCCGTGGCGCAGGGGCTCGCGGCACTTGATCCGAAAGCGCGCGCGGCACTTGATCTGCAAGGCATCGTGCAGATCGACAAGGCCGCCTATCTTGCACAGCCACTGCCGCCCGTTCCCTAGGCAAACATCCCCGCAACGCATAGAAGGCGGGCATTGACCCAAGGTCAACTGACACATCACTGTTGCAATTGCGCGACGGTTAAGTGCAAATCCCACGGTCATCATGGGGAAATTGCCTGCATGCCTGCGGCAAGCGCTGCCACACCACCGGTCATCGAGATCCGCGACCTGCACAAAAGCTTCGGGTCGCTCGACGTGCTGCGCGGCGTCGATCTGACCGCCCATGCGGGCGAGGTGATCGCGCTGATCGGCTCATCGGGCTCGGGCAAATCCACGCTGTTGCGCTGTGCCAACCTGCTCGAAGACAGCCAGTCAGGCGAGATCTTGTTTGAGGGCGAGCCGGTGCGCTGGAAAGGCACGGGCCAAACCCGCCGCCCCGCCGACGCCGAACAAATCCGCCGCATCCGCACCAATTTGTCGATGGTGTTCCAGCAATTCAATCTCTGGGCGCATCTGACGATCCTGCAAAACGTGATGGAAGCACCCGTCAGCGTTCTGGGCCAACCCAAGGCCGAGGTCGAGGCGCGCGCCCGCGCCTATCTCGACAAGGTCGGCATCGCCGACAAG
>JAQCLA010000179.1 GCA_027592105.1 Pseudomonadota bacterium
CGCCCCGCCCGAAATCGTGTCATTGCCGCCCAAGCCGGTGATCAGGTCATCGCCATCGGTGCCGGTCAGGCTATCGGGCCCTTCGGTTGAGGTCGTGGAGACCACCGTGGAAAGGTTAACGAGGGTGTCGTTGAAGGCGACGAACTCCACCCCTGAGGCCGTGATGGTTGTTCCCGCGCCCGTGATGGTGTGGCCCGACACGGTCTGCGTGATCGTGACCTGGGCGGCGTTCGCCTCGATCCTCAGCGTGTCGGAACCCGCGCCGCCGATGACGGTGTCGGTGCCGCCAAGTCCCGAATTGAGGACATCATCGCCCGCCCCACCATCGAGGCGGTCATTGCCCGCGCCGCCCGAGATGGTGTCGTTGCCGTCGCCCGCAAATATGCTGTCATTGCCGCCATTGCCGTTGAGCGTATTGTCCGCGTCATTGCCGGTGATCGTGTCATTTCCCGCACCGCCCGATGCATTCTCGATCACTACACCCGCCGCGATTGTAAAGCCGCCATGGATGCCCACCACGTAAGAGACGAAACCACCACCGCCCTGTGCATAAGTCAGCGTGGCCGCCCGTAGGTCCAAGACGGCGGCGACGCTGCCGTTATGGGTCAGCGTATCGGTCCCGCCTGCATCCCAGATGGCGGCGTAAAAGGTGCCTGCACCATTGCCGGTCGGCAGAACGTAGCTGTCGTTGCCGGTATTGGTCGACATGTTCGCGCCGTACTTCTCTTGCAGCACGGCAATGTCGAAGGCCATGGGCGTTGCTTGATAGCCATAGTTCTCAGAAGGGCTCGCCCCGTGTGGGGCGGTTTGCCAACCATCGACATAGGTCATGGTCGTATAAATGCCTTGGTTTAGATCTTCGAGGCCGGTGTCGCGGAACGGATCGATGACGCCGGGCATGATCTGTGTTCCGCCGCCATTGTCATGGGGATGGGCCAGACCCATGCCATGGCCGATTTCATGGATCATGGTGACGAAGCCAAAACCACCCTGCGCGATGCCTGCATCGGACCAGCCTTGGCCATTATCGCTGCTGTTGAACGCGCCCCAGCCTTCGAGCAAGTATTCCGTGCCGTCCAAGGTCATGAAACCGCCACGCACCGCCCAATAGCCCAAGGGGTCGATCCCACCGGTTTCGAGCAAGATGAAATCAGCCGCGGCGGCGGTTTCGACGAAGTTGAAAGTCACATTCGCCACGGCCGAGAAGGTGGCAAAGGCCAATTCCATCTGCTGTTGCTCAAAGCTGCTCCAGCCGGTTGTGGTGGCGTTGGTAAACCCATCGTTGAACGACAGGCCGCCGGGAGCGAAATAGACATTCAAGGTGCTGGGTGCGGTATAGTTCCAATTCAGCGTGTCCAGCGGCGAGGCATCGGCAGGATCGAAGGCTTCGATGCTGAGGCTATAGGTGCCGGTGTCGGCAATCCCGAATGCTTGCCCGTCGGAGGTGTTGTAGTAGCTGGTCGCCGCGATGTAATATGTGCCGCTTTCCGGTGCGGTCAGCGTGATGGTTTCCGTGACCCCGTCAAAGCCCCCATCGACAATCTGAAGCAACGTGCCGCTTGCATCGTAAATCGCGAAATAGGGATCATCCATCGTCCCCGGTGTCATGGTGATGGTGTAGCTGACGCCTTCGGTCGCCTCGATCGCGAACCAATCCCAATCCCCCACCGTGGCGATGGCGCCCTCGAAGGTGTCACCGACGAGCAAAGTAACCGATGTCTCCAGGCCTTCGGGCACATCGCCGCCCGCGATACTGGCTTCGGTGATGGTTCTTTCGCTTTGGCCGACATGCAGCCAGTCGCCTGCGAAGGGATTGAAAAAAGCACAAGTCACACACATGGCACACCACTCCAGATCTTACTGATCACCCCATTCCTCGCCTGATCTTTCCTAAAGCCGGCGATTACATGGCAAGATTAGCAGAAATTCGGGGAATTCAAAAAACACATGCCGCGCAGATTTCGCCCTTTTCGTGCAGCGTTGCTTGGATGCAGCGGTGGCGGTATAGCTGCGTCATCTGTGACCCACCGCTTGTGTGCGAAAGGACGAGTATGGCCCGTGCTGCGCGTTTTTCGATCGGCATTATGGGGATTGGTCTGGTCGGGCTGGTCGTCTTGAGCCCACCAGAGGCCAGTGGCAATGGTGGGCCTTCTGCAACCGGGGCCGTGGCGGATCTGCCCTTTGCCCAAGGCCAAAGCTTCGACAGGCTGGATGCCTACCTCACCCATCTCGAGACCCTCGGCACCATCGGCATCACTTGGTATCGTGCTTTGCCCGATGGCCGCTATGAGGCCGTGCGCCGCCGCGCGCCCGGCACGCCCCCGACCATCTTCACCCGCCAAGAGTTGCTTGATCGTTATGGCTTTGCGCAGTGACGCGTCAGCCCGTCCTATTGCGGGCCGATGGACATGGCTGTAACGCCAAGCGACACAAACGATCAGACGGCCCATGACCTCACAAAACACCACAAGCCCGAAAGTCGCAGCACCCGCAGGGGCAAGCGAGGACCGCGCCAAATCTCGCCGTATCGGCAGCTTGCGCGCACTTTTGCCGTTCATGGCCCCTTATTCCGCGATGATCGCGGCGGCGATCGCGGCGCTTGTGCTGACGGCGATCGTGTCCTTGACGCTGCCATTGGCGGTGCGTCGCGTCGTGGATGGGTTCGAATCCGAGGCTGCGGCGCTGCTCGATCAGTATTTTCTGGCGGCACTTGGCATCGCCTCGCTGCTCGCGCTGGGAACGGGGTTGCGCTATTACCTTGTGACGCGCTTGGGCGAGCGGGTCGTGGCCGATATCCGGAAGGCCGTATTCGACCGCATGATCGCGATGAGCCCGTCCTTTTATGAAAAGATCATGACCGGCGAGGTGTTGAGCCGGATCACCACCGACACCACGCTGCTTTTGTCGGTCATTTCCTCCTCGGTTTCGGTGGCGTTGCGCAATCTGCTGATCTTGATCGGCGGGCTGGGGCTGATGATGGTGACCTCGCCCAAACTGACGGGGGCGGTGCTGTTGATCGTGCCCTTGATCATCGTGCCCATCGTCGTACTGGGGCGGCGGTTGCGCAATCTCAGCCGCGAGAACCAAGATTGGATCGCTGAAAGCTCGGGCAATGCGTCCGAGGCGCTTTTGTCGGTGCAAACGGTGCAGGCATTCACCCATGAGCGCGCCTCTGCCGCTGATTTCGATTTGGTGACAGAGAAAAGCTTCGATAGCGCGAAAAAGCGGATCGCCACCCGCGCGGTGATGACGGTCATCGTGATCGCCTTGGTCTTTGCGGGCATTGTCGGCGTCTTGTGGACCGGTGCGCGCGATGTGCGCGCCGAAGTGATGAGTGTGGGCGAGCTGATCCAGTTCTTGATCTATGCGATCATGGTCGCGGGTTCTGTCGGTGCGTTGTCCGAGATCTGGGGCGAGTTGCAGCGCGCCTCTGGCGCGACAGAGCGTCTGGTCGAATTGCTGCGCACCACCGATAGCGTGGCAGACCCAGCCCAGCCCATCGCCTTGCCCAAGGGCGGGCGCGGCGAGATCGTTTTTGATCACCTGCGGTTTTCCTATCCGACGCGGCCCGAGACTTCGGCGCTTGATGGTGTCAGCTTTACGATCAAGCCCGGTGAGACCGTGGCGCTTGTCGGCCCCTCGGGTGCGGGGAAATCCACGATTTTCCAACTGCTCTTGCGCTTTTACGATCCGGTCGCGGGGCGCATCACGCTTGATGGTGCCGATCTGCGGGAGATGACCCGCGCCAGCTTCCGCGCGGCGATGGCCATGGTGCCACAAGACCCGGTGATTTTCGCGGCCTCCGCGCGCGAAAACATCCGCTTTGGTCGCCCCGATGCCACGGATGCCGAGGTGGAAGAGGCCGCCAAGGCCGCCGCCGCCCATGATTTCCTGACGGCACTGCCCAAGGGTTATGACACCTATGTGGGCGAGCGTGGCCTGATGCTGTCAGGCGGGCAGAAACAACGCATCGCTATTGCGCGTGCGATTTTGCGCGATGCGCCCATCCTTTTGCTTGATGAAGCCACCAGCGCGCTTGACGCGGAATCCGAGCGCGCGGTGCAAGACGCGGTCACGCGCCTGTCTGAGGGGCGGACGACGTTGATCGTGGCGCACCGCTTGGCGACCGTGAAACAGGCTGACCGGATCTTGGTCTTCGAGGCGGGCAAGATCGTGGCCGAGGGCACCCATGACAGCCTTGTGGCGCAGGGCGGGCTTTATGCGCGTTTGGCGCGGCTGCAATTCACCGAAGGGCTGGCCGCCGAATAAGGCGGCTGGGGCAGGGGGTGCGATGAACCTGCCGATCCTCGACAACCAGACCGCGCGGCGGGTGTTCCTTGATGCGCATGCGCTGATGGCGCGGCCCATCGGCCCGGGCCGTGGCGCGGGGCTGGCCCAGTTGATCACGCGTTTGGGCTTTGTGCAGGTCGACAGCGTGAACACGATGGCGCGCGCCCATGACCTGATCTTGTGGTCGCGCCAGAATGCCTATCGCCCGGATGCACTGCGCGCGCTCAATGATCAGGACCGCGCCACATTCGAGCATTGGACCCATGACGCCGCCGTGATCCCGGCGGAATTCTTCCCGCATTGGCGGCTGCGCTTTGCGCGTGACCGCGACCGCCTGCGCGCGCGCTGGAAGAATTGGCATGGCGCCGCCTTTCATGCCGAGATCGACACCGTGCTGCGCCGGATCAACGATCATGGCGCCGTCCATTCCGCCGAGATCGGCGAAAAACGGGCCGAGAAATCGACAGGCTGGTGGGATTGGCACCCCTCCAAGACCGCTTTGGAATACCTTTGGCGGACGGGTGAATTGGCGATCACCCGGCGCGAGGGGTTTCGCAAATTCTACGATCTGACCGAGCGCGTGATCCCGCCGGAGCATTTGAACGCCCATATCCCCGAGGACGGCGTGATCGACTGGGCCTGTCGCAGCGCGCTGGACCGCTTGGGCTTTGCCACGCCCGGCGAACTCGCGGCCTTCTGGGCGCTGATCACTCCAGCTGAGGCCAAGGCATGGATCGATGGGGCGTTGAAGCGCTGCGAGATCTTGGAGGCGATGGTGGAGGGTGCCGATGGCACCCCGCGCCGCGTTGTCCTGTGGCCCCGGACCTTGGCGCGCGCCCATGATCTGGGCGACCCCACCCCGCGCCTGCGGGTGCTGTCGCCCTTTGATCCGGCCTTGCGTGACCGCAAGCGGGCCGAGAGGCTTTTCGGCTTTTCCTACCGGATCGAGATTTTCGTTCCCGAAGCGCAGCGCCGCTATGGCTACTATGTCTTTCCGCTGATGGAAGGCGAGCGCATGGTTGGCCGCATCGACATGCGCGCTGATCGTGAGACCAGCTGCTTGCGCGTCCGCGCGCTTTGGCCCGAGGCGGGTATCAGCTGGGGCCAAGGGCGGCAAAACAGGCTTGTGGCAGAGCTGCACAGGCT